>CAIUCS010000016.1 GCA_903897715.1 uncultured Synechococcales cyanobacterium | reverse complement strand
TGGTCAGAGCATATCCCACTTCCACACAAATTTTAGGACTGGGTACTAGTTGAGGAGGGGGTCCTTCCCAGGTTGCCAATGGTGTGGTATCGGCGATAAATAATAAGCACCGCCGTATTTTACGCAATAGGGTACTGTTTATACGGGTAGGTCCCTCAGTGAGGCGATGGGATTCTTCTAAAACTAATGGTAATCGGGACTTACGATTTAAGGTAAGGATAATTTCTTGCAATTCTTCCCGTAGCACATCGCCAGATTCACTGAAGTCAGTTTGATAAGCAAAAAATAAGGTCGGGTCAAGATTCGCCAATGTTTCTTGTTTGGTAAAGTAGATATCATGGCTGATAAGATCGATATTGGCAATGATATAACTACCGCTCCCCTCTATATAAAACTCAATCATTTCCCCCTCTAGGTATCGTTGTAGCCAAAGCGATCGCTTTACATCCTCCACATCATCTAGAAAATCAGCTCGCAGGGCAGATTTTAATAAACTATTTTTACTCAGACGCAAATCGTGGGGACGATTTTCAAGGTTTCGAATTGGTTCATACCGTGGTAGATACCAAGCACGCAAAGGAATAATTGCCATCACAGACTCCAGCCAACGTCATTGGTTTTCCTATTATGCACCAATTCATAATTCTATACCCTCAGACTGTGCCAAGAAAGCTTATTACTCTGGCAAGTATATCCACGAAGTATGATATAGTGAAGGAATTATAACTTGGCTCAGTGGCGCAGTGGTTAGCGCAGGGGACTCATAAGCCCAAGGTCGCAGGTTCAAATCCCGCCTGAGCCATTACTTTATTCCTAGTTCTGTTTCAGCGGTTAGGATGGAAGGCTGACCATGGGAAATTATGGAGTTAATTGATGTTCAAACCACGCTGTAAGGGCAATGGCGATCGCATCAGCAGCATCATCTGGTTTCGGAATGGAAAGGAGACCAAGCTCCTCACTGACCGCTGACTGGACACTAGACTTGGGGGCATTGCCGTATCCAGTCAATGCTTGTTTAACTTGGGCAGGAGTATATTCTACTAAGGGAAGCCGATGTTGAGCGAGGACTAGTAGTAGGACACCCCTGGCTTGGGCTACGGCAATTGTGTTTCCCATTCGATAGAAAAACAACTTTTCTACAGCGACTTTATCAGGTTGCCATTGGTTTAATAAAGTATGTAAATCATCATAAATTGTACATAAGCGTTCTCCGATGGGGATGTGGGCAGGAGTTTTAATAATGCCAAAATCAAGTAATTGAATTGAAGACTGGGGTATCAGGGCACATTGAATAAGTCCAAAACCCAGGGTGGCAAGTCCTGGATCTAACCCTAGTATTCGGTTAGATTTAGGAAGATGAGAATTCAATCCATTTCACTCCTGAGGTATGATCAAAGCAGCGTTTCAAAACTACATTCTTCTATGGGAACGGCAAAGAAAAAAAAAATAATGGTGTCAAACCAAACCCAGTATCAAGTCCCCATGGATGATTGCCATCGAGTCGTGTATACCGAATTTAGTCATGGCAATGACTTGCCGGCAGAACAGCCCCAACTACCACTCCCCCCGTCTCAGCAGCAATTACGGGTTCAGGTTACCCGAAAAGGGCGGGGAGGGAAAACCGTTACGATTATATCGGGATTTATATCCACCCCAGAAAACCTCACAGAACTCCTAAAATCCCTAAAGGTTCACTGTGGAAGTGGGGGAACTATGAAGGAAAATGAACTTGAAATCCAAGGGAACCATCAATCGAAAGTATCCATACTGTTAGCCACTAAGGGGTATACAGTAAAAGGGATGTAACCATTTACGGGTTCGGAGTAACCAGTGGGGGGAGTCCCCTCCCCCTTTACCAATGGGAATGGGAACGGTGAAAACAGAATTTGTGGTGAAGGATAATAAAACCAATGGGGACTTACAGATAAATACTAATATCTTCACCACAATCATCCGCTAAAAAACATAAAGCCCTGAACCGTAAGCCAACGAATTCTTCGTAAAAGGGGTTTAATTTACACAAGGGGGGGATGTGGAACAACTTGTGGTTGAACATAATGACATCTCGTTCAAATGGGCATTGGGACGGGATAATGTGACAAATGATGCGAGCAATGTGGGGTTCCGTCACTGCTAGGTTGTTCAACCAATTTCGAAGGGGAGCGAATACATCAATTAAGAAAGAGGGAAATTTTAATTGGGGTGATCCAAATCCTTGATGATCAGTTTTGTGAGGAGTAGGGGTAGAACGTGCTGAATCGAGCCAAGTCCACATTACCAAGGCAACATCCTGGGTAAAGAAATTCCTGAGTGCCATAGAGATTCCTGTGTTCACAGTAAGCTAGTCAGTGGAAAACTGATATAAGCCTGACTGTGATGAAAAGACCTTAAAGATAAACTAAAAAAATTTGTGAAAAGAATCACTCGGAGTAATTCACATTATGTAATCTACATTTATTAACTTTACTATACATCAATTAGAGAAAAAATCAGGGAAGTTCCCTCAGGGAGAACCATCAATTTTAGTTCCTATCCGTCCGAATCACCATCCCATGAGAGTACTACATCAATTTGCTTCACCATTCCAGATTCCCAAGCCACCTGGTAAAGTGAACCTTGTATCCCAAATAGGGGAAAAATTATCAATTAGGTTGGGATAAACTGTCGTTCCCCCATTGTCGAGCATAAAAACTGGCATACCGCCCACCGCTGGCTAACAACTGGTGATGGGTTCCCGATTCGATAATCTCACCCCGTTCCATCACCAGAATGCGATCGCTCCGACGAACCGTTGCCAATCGATGGGCAATGATCAGCACGGTGCGATTTTTCATGAGTCGTTCCAATGCTTGTTGCACCAAAACTTCGGATTCCGAGTCTAGGGATGAGGTGGCTTCATCTAAAATCAAAATCCGTGGGTTTAACAACACCGCCCTGGCGATCGCCAACCGTTGCCGCTGTCCCCCAGACAGGTTCACCCCTCGCTCCCCCACCCAAGTATCATACCCTTGGGGGAGGGAGGAAATAAATTGATGGGCATTGGCAGCTTCAGCCGCCCATTGTACAGCCGACAGATCAAACTGACTTTGACCAAATGCAATATTTTGAGCGATGGTTCCTGAAAATAAAATTGTTTCCTGAGGTACTATGCCAATTTGCTGCCGTAGACTCTGCAAGGTGACATGACGAATGTCAACACCATCAATCAACACTGCTCCGGCATAGGGGTCATAAAACCGGGGTATCAAGTTTACTAAGGACGTTTTACCGGCTCCCGAACTGCCCACCAATGCCACCATTTCACCCGGAGCGACAACCAAGTTGAAATCTTGAAAAATAAGTTGGTCTAACTGATAACCAAAGCTGAGGTGCCGAAACTCCAAGTGACCAGTAATTGGTGGTAGAGGTTTGGCGGCAGGGTCTTCCCACACGGTGGGTCGTAGGGCTAATAATTCAAAAATCCGGTCGATGGACGCTTCCCCCTGCTTAAACTCATTATAGTTGCTCGTTAAATGACCTATGGGATCAATCAATAATGCAACTGCAGTGATATAACTCACAAAACCAGCGGCGGTTAGATTGTTCAAGGAAATTTGCCAACCCCCTAGCAAAAGTAACACTAGAAAACTGACCGCTTCTAAAAACCCCACCACTGGAAACTGTACTGCCTTTAATTGTTCCAATCGATACTTAGACTGACGATGACGAATGGCTTCCCGACTAAATCGGTCAGTGGTATAGTCTTCTGCAGCAAAGGCTTGAACTAGGCGGATGCCATTAAACACTTCAATCATGAGGGCAGATAACTCGGAACTCTGACTTTGACTCTTCAGGGAAATTCCTCGCATCCGTTCCCCAAACCAGCCAATTAACAGGGTGATGAGGGGGGCGATGATTAACGTACTCAGGGTTAGTTGCCAGTTTAGGTACACCATGTACCCCAATAACACTAAGAGTTGGAGTGAAGAGGGAATAAAGTCATGGAAGAACTTATTCACCACCTCTCCGATACGATCAATATCTTCAGTGAGACGGTATGACAAATCTCCCGTTTGGGTGTGGTTGAAGTAGTCGAGGCTGAGCCGTTGTAAGTGGCGGTAGGTGGAGCGACGTAAGTTCAAGGCGATGTCTAATGCACCTTTGGCCATGAGGGAATCTTGACCAAATTGCATAAGTTTTTGAAACAAGAACACTAACACTACAATGAAGGTAAGGCGGGCGATGGCTCCCACGTCCCCCAAGCCAATTAATACTGCCATTTCCCCTGCCAGTTTAGCTAACCAGGGCCATACGGAGACAAATCCCATTGAACAAAGCAATGCCCGACCTATGGTTAATACTTGAGGTCGTAAAAAAGGCAGGAGTTGCCAATAGGTTGGAGAGATAAATGATGGATAGTGGGATGACAATGGATGAAAAACCTAAAAAAATTACATGTTAGGTAGACTTTTTTTGTTGGTAGTAGTGCCAAATGATCCAAAGGATAAATATTAATCCTAAAATGCCTAAAGATACTTTGGATAATGGTTCGAGGTAGAGTTCAATCTGTTTATAGTTATTACCCAAACCATATCCTGCTCCGGTTAGAAAACCAACCCACAAGGTCGTACCAATGGTGGTATAAACCAAGAAGGGTAGCAGTGGCATCCTGTTAAGTCCCGCAGGCAAAGAAATCAAAGTACGGATACCTGGAACGAGACGGCAGAAAAGGACGGCGGTGATACCGTGCCGGGTAAACCAGGCATTGGCTTGATCAATATCTTTGCCACTCACGGTAATCCAACGTCCATACCGATCCGCTAACCGACGGATACTTTCCTCTCCAACCCAAAATCCAATATAGTACCAGGGTAATGCCCCCACTACCGTCCCAATCACACCAGCCGCGATCGCTGGCAAAAAATCCATTTTACCTTGTGCAATGGTAAAACCAGCCAGCGGCATAATCAATTCAGAAGGGATGGGGGGGAAAAGATTTTCCATAAACATTAGAAAAGCAATTCCGAAGTACCCCAAGGAAGTCATTGTTTCAGTAATCCATTGTTCCATTTCAGTCCCTTTAAGTGAAGTTGCTTAAACCGCTGGTTCTTCCCAAGCAGGGTTAGACCCTTACAGATCTAGACTTTAGAACCTATTTCCTGTTTTATCCTGGTTTCAACATGACTCTGGAGAGGTTTGTCTACCCCACAAGCTATCTGAGATTCCTTAACCTAGGATTGTATTTTAGTTGCTCACTGATCATACCCTAGGCTTTGTTTTTTATGGAGCAAACCTTCAATTAATCCCAAGTCTGTCCCAACCCGATGGGCACAGGCAAATCCAGAAAAAGCCACCGCATTCAACCCCTGACCAGGGAAGGTACTATCCCCTACACAATATAGTCCAGGAACTGCCGTTCGGTTAAATGGCATTCCCAGCAACCCTGGTAACCGCTGCCGTGGAATTGGTCCATAGGTTCCCCCGTCTCGACCCAGAAAACGACGATGGGTGCGGGGGGTTCCTACTTCTTGATAGTCTAAAGCCGATTCTAATCCAGGGAAAACTGCTTCCAAACGGTTGATTAATCGTTGCGCGGCTTCATTTTTCCGTTCTTCATAGTCTTTTGTTGATAGAGTTTGCCAGTTATCTATCCAACTGGGGGTAAATGTATGGATGATATGGTGATTGGGGGGAGCTAGGGTGGGGTCAAGCAGGGTCGGGATAGAGACAAAAATGGTTCCCTGTTCTGACTCCATCGTTGCCCAATCTTCCAAAATAATATGATGGCATTCAACCCCTTTTGGTAAAAGTTCAGCCTTGACACCCAAATGTAAACTAAGAAAACTTGGGGACTGACGATACCGTTGCTGCCATCGTTTTTCTGCCCTTGGCATCCTGTCAATTGGAAGTAATTTTTCAAACGTATCCCAACGGGTAGCATTGGAAATAATTCGTTTACCCCGATACTCTAAACCGGATGCTAACCGGACTCCTACAGCTTGGTTGTTTTCCATGAGGATTTGAGTCACCCTGGAACGATAAAGGATACGTCCACCAGCCGCTTCCATGCCGGCAACCAGGGATTGGGCAATTTGACCAACACCCCCTTTGGGATACCGAATGCCACCATAGTGGCGATCGCAAAAAACCATGCCAGCATTAATCATTGGGGTTTGCCCCGCCGGTACCACCGACCAACAATAACATTCCATATCAATGAACCGTAATAGATCCGGGTCTTGGATATGGCGACGGGCAACATCCCCAGCGTTTTGAGGTAAGTATTGAACTAATCCAAGGCACGCAAGGGGATGCTGAAAAAACACCCTCATCAAGTAACGGGGTTCTTCCAGGGATAACAGTTCCATGGTATTCAAACAATTAAACACCCGCCAACATTCATCATAGAATCGACGGATTCCCTGGGCTTCATGGGGAAAATGCAGTATCAGAGCTTGTAAAAAAGCCTCATAATCTCGATGTACTTTCAAATCCAACCCATTGGGAAGATGATAATGAATTTGTACTGGGTCAGGTAGGGTTTCCAACTGTTGGTGAACAGCTGTCAGGGCACGGGTTAAAAGATTGGTAGTTCCGTTTTGCCCAAACCCAAAAATCATGGATGCTCCCACATCAAACCGGTAACCCTGCCGTTCAAAGTATCCAGCACTGCCCCCCGGAATCAGGTATCGTTCTAACACCAGCACCTTAGCTCCCTTCGCTGCTAGCTGACTAGCAGTGACCAGTCCGCCAATACCCGATCCGATGATAATGGCATCATAAATTGTATCCACAGGTTCAGGGTGGATAGATTTTGGAGTTGGGCGGGGTGCTGAATGAACTGTCATGAAGCTTAAAACTAATTGTTTACTGGGTAATTTTACTATAACTGTTCATGGAGACTAAAACCATGGAAACAGTTTGATCACAAACTCTCTCCAGTTCATCTATAGGGCATTTATCAGAAGAATAGGTCTAAAACCCCGTCCTTCTAGGACGGCTTTTCGTGCTCCCTAATCTACTGCTTCAGACCAGTGAGTCTGGTTGACTGACAAAAGTTGTACGCCCTCACCCTAGCCCTCTCCCATCGGGAGAGGGCTAGGGTGAGGGCTTTCGGGGTTTTGGCTGAGAAGTTTTGTCAGTCAATCAGCCTGTGAGTAGTCAAGTTATGGTACCCTTGAAATGCAACCTAGGGGGGGGTAAAAGGTGGAGATGATTGACCGGGCATAGTATGGTCCAGTCAAGACCCGTCACTCCTAGCACCAGATTACAGGACACTGAACTGAAACTATATCAGAGGTACCCAAAATTAATCTTCCAACTGGGAAATAACTATGGATTCTCTGTTGATAATTCATCCCTATTTAGCGGTTCATGGATCCACTCTATGGAAAATATATGGATTGTGAAATCTAGAATCCCTATTCTTCTGGGTAGGGAGGATGTTAACCTACATCTAATGAACTACTATGTTTCCTCGGCGCCCCTTATTTCGAATCGCATTAATTATTATCCTGGGTTTAATGAGTGCGCTTTGCATTCATGCTGGACAAACCTATTTAACAGCATCTAATTCCAGTTCCTCCGCCCCGGGGATTACCCAATTAACAGGGGAACAGTTGGGGAACCTAGGGCAATCCGCAAATCAATCCGCCCCCCTACTGCCACCAGAGACCAAGGAACTGCTAGCTCGAATTCCTGGGGGTCTTTATAGTCCTCCTCGGGGGGATGTGAGGGTAGTGGTGATTAGTGACTTGAACAGTGCCTATGGATCAACGGATTATGATCCGGAAGTAGATAAGGCAATTTCGTTACTTCCATTTTGGCGCCCGGATATGGTGGTTTGTAGTGGTGACATGGTGGCGGGTCAGTATCCCTCCCTCACCGAAGTACAACTGCAAGCCATGTGGTCAGCCTTTGATAGCCATGTTGCTGCCCCCTTACGCAAAGCGAAGCTCCCCTATGGTTTTACCATGGGTAATCATGATTCATCCAGTGCCCGGAGTGTGACGGGAAAGTTTTTATTCGCCCGGGAGCGAAATGTTGCGGCAAACTACTGGAATCAACCATCCCATAACCCTGGCGTAGAGTTTGTGGATAAATTTGAATTCCCATTTTATTACACATTTAAGTATAAAGACGTATTCTTTTTAGCCTGGGATGGTTCATCGGATTTTATTCCTCAGGATAAATTGAAGTGGGTGGAACGGGCATTGCAAAGCCCAGCGGCTAAAAAAGCGAAAATTAAGATTTTGCTTGGTCATTTACCGTTGTATGCCATCACGGTGGGTCGGAATGATCCTGGGGAAGTGATGGCTAATACGGAGAGGTTACGGGCAATGTTAGAACGGAATCAGGTTCATACTTATATTAGTGGGCACCACCACGCCTATTACCCCGCCCATAAAGGGAAACTACAACTGTTACACATGGGTATTTTGGGTGCTGGACCCCGACCCTATCTCAACAGCCGCCTGGCACCCCGGAAGTCATTAACGGTGATGGACATTAAGTTTGGCACTGCTGAATTGACCACCTATACCACTTATGACATGAGAACGATGCAACCCATCAAGTATGCAGAATTACCCCGGTCAATTACTGGGCATAATGGCATGGTGTTACGGCGAGATGTGGAGCTCACCGATTTAAGTGATTCTGAACGGGATAGTTGTAAAAAACAACTTGGAGCTGGTCTCTGTAGTGCCTAAGACGTTTCACCAGAATCTTCAACCTGGTGGGGGAGCTTCTGTCTGGTTGGATTGGCTGTTTCAAAAAATAACCATGGGTTTGGCCATCGCCATCCTGCTGCTGGTGGGGGCAATGGGGGTGGGGCTAGGGATGAAAGCCATGGACGCTATGGAACAATTTGGTTTTCCGTTCCTATGGACAACGGAATGGAATCCTGTTGAGCAAATCTATGGAATTTTACCCCAGATTTATGGAACCCTGGTGAGTTCCATCGCTGCATTGGGAATAGGGATGCCCTTAGGAATCAGCATCGCCATCTTCCTTAACGAAAGGATCGTCCCAGCCATGATCCGCCAACCCCTTGCCTATGGTATTTCCCTACTCGCAGCAATTCCCAGTGTTGTCTATGGCTTGTGGGGAATATTTGTTCTTCTTCCATTTCTCCAACCTATCCTCATCTGGTTGCATCACACCTTAGGATGGATACCACTGTTTAGTACCTATCCATCCCATCGTTCCCTATTGCCCGCCATCTTAGTATTAGTTATTATGATTTTGCCCATTATCGTAGCCATTGTGGGGGAGGCGATCGCCTCTGTACCCAACGAATTACGACTTGGGGCGGCGGCGTTGGGAGCGAATCGTTGGCAATTTATATTCCATATTGCCCTACCAGCCAGTGGTTCGGGAATAATGGCAGCAGCCGTACTTGCCTTTGGAAGAGCCATTGGTGAGGCAATGGCGGTGGTGATGTTAATTGGGAATGCCCATCAAATGAATTGGTCTTGGCTGGCTCCTAGTTCCACCATTGCATCATTGGTTGCCAACCAGTTTACGGAGGCAACCGGATTACAAATATCCGCGTTGCTCTATGCATCATTTGTCTTAATGACCATCACCGTGGTGGTGAATTTATCTGCCAATTTCCTACTGGAATTCATCTCTTCTCCTATACCAAAGGACGTAAAACGGGATTCCCAACCCACAATCCCAGTGACTCAGACCAGTGAGACGGGTAAACCTCTTAGGGGAGCATCCATCCCATCTGTGGTGGATGGGATGGGGAATTCTGCCCTGCAAAATAAACCCACCATCACTTTCCAATGGCATCCCCCTTTGATTCAACGCCAAGTGGTATCCCTACTGTGGACCACTGGTACTGGGTTGTCCACAGGGGTTGCCATTTGTGTCTTTGGTTCCATCCTATTTAGTGTAATAACAAAAGGGGGCTCCCGGTTGGACCTGGCTGCATTGACCCAACTGCCGCCCCCGCCCTTGGCGGTGGGGGGTGGCTTTAGGAATGCAATCACCGGCACCCTATTGATGGTTGGGATTGGCTTAGGGTTAAGTATCCCCATTGGGCTTGGGGCTGGGATTTATCTGGCAGAGCAGGGAAAAGGCAGGATTTTAGCAGCCTGGGTTCGATTTTTTAATAGTCTGTTAAGTGGAATACCTTCAATCCTCTGTGGGTTATTCATCTATACCCTGGTGGTAGTTCCCTCTAAAACATTTTCTGCAGTTGCGGGTGGAGTTGCCCTTGCCCTAGTCATGGTTCCGATCATTACTAGGACTGCTGAAGAAGCATGCAAGGCAGTTCCTTCCCAATTGAAAACAGGTGCCATTGCCTTGGGGGCTACCCCCCTACAAGCCACCCTATCCATTATCCTCCCCCATGCTACCCCGGCACTAGTAACGGGTATATTACTCGCTATCGCCCGGGGTACAGGTGAAACTGCTCCTTTATTATTTACCGCCCTCTTCAATCAATTTGGGTTTAATGGACTCCATAGTTTATGGCAGCCCACCGCATCCCTGTCTGTTTTAATCTACAACTTTGCCCTTTCTCCCTACCCAAATCATCAGGCTCTTGCTTGGACCGCCGCATTCGTTTTGGTCTTACTAATTTTAAGTATTAGTATCATTGCCAGGGTCTGCCTCCGCCCCTCGAACCGATTGCAAGGGTTAAGGGGTTGACGTGGTTCGTGGTGGTTGCCAATCCATTAGAGGGCGAACCACAGCAGTACTAACAGACATTGGTACTAAAACAACTGTTATCATTTTTTCTGCCGTTTGGGAGGGATCAATGAGGGCGTAAAGGTTGGTTTGATTAAAGTCTGAATTACCAAGTACTAACCGATGGGTCTTTTGATTCACTAAGGTTAGGTCTAAAACTGCCTTTGGCTGGGCTAAACCAAATTCAGCCTTTTGTTCAGACGGAATGGTCAGCGTACGATCCCGTTGAGTCGTGGTTAGTAAGCTTAATAAATAATCCACTGTTCCATCATTGGCAGGACCTGGCTGGGGGGATTTCATGTGCCACTTTGCTGGGGGGGAATTAGGTTGGGGGGACGTTGGAGGGACAACGGGGGATGCAATGATGGACGGACTTGGGGGTTGGGGGGATCGGAAAAACTCCAGTCGCTGGTCTTGAATGGTAATCATGAAGGACTGTACATCAGTTTCCTTAAACTTAAAAACTTGTAAAGCCGCTGACTCTGTGGTACTTTTCCCCCGCTCCCGAACCTCAACCAGATAGACTAACCCGGTGATTAGAAAGGCTGAAATCACCATAATGACCGTTGTACGTTGAAACTTCACCAGCACCTCACTAAAATTACTCAATTTCTCCGGGTAGGATGAATGTCCTTAAAATCGTTCAATTTCCGAGAAGCTCAATGGGGGGGAATACTGGGCAGCCTCGCCGCAGGTTCGGGGGGTAGGAAAGATTTTACCTGGATTCGCCAAATGGTGAGGGTCAAATACTTGCCGTACCCACTGCATAGTTTCCAAATCCGCATTAGTAAACATTTCTGGCATATAGCACCGTTTATCAGCTCCAATCCCATGCTCTCCGGAAATACTGCCCCCAACCTGTACACAAAGCTTTAAAATCTCACCACCAAGTGCTTCTACTGATTCCAACGCTCCATGGATAGAGTTATCGTACAGTACCAGAGGGTGTAAGTTCCCGTCCCCGGCATGGAAAACATTAGCCACCTTGTAGCCATATTTTTGTCCCAATGCTGCAATTTCCTTCAAGACATAGGGTAATTGGGTGCGAGGGATAACCCCATCCTGCACATAGTAGTTGGGGCTAATTTTACCCATGGCAGCAAAGGCAGCCTTACGCCCTTTCCACATCTGTAAACGTTGATGTGGATCGGTTGCCACGGTCACCTGACGGGCGCCATTTTTCTGACAAATGGCTATAACTCGTTGACTATTAACTGATACTTCAGATTCTAGACCGTCTAATTCTACCAGCAAAATGGCGGCTGCATCCCTGGGATAACACCCACTAGCCACAACATCCTCCACTGCATTAATACTCAGGTTATCCATCATTTCCATGCCGCCAGGAATAATTCCAGCGCCAATAATGTCAGAAACGGTGGACCCAGCAGCCTCCACGCTGGTAAAGTCAGCCAATAAGACCTGAATCGCCTCGGCTACTTTCAAAATTTTCAGGGTAATTTCGGTGACTATCCCTAGGGTTCCCTCTGAACCAACCCATAAACCTGTTAAATCATATCCGGGCATTTCTGGAACTGCCCCGCCCAAGTCTACAATGGAACCATTGGGTAAAACAACTTTTAATCCTAAAACATGATTGGTGGTAACCCCATATTTAAGACAATGGACACCACCAGAGTTTTCTGCTACATTCCCACCAATGGAACAGATTTGTTGACTTGATGGGTCAGGGGCATAATAAAACCCAGAACCACTGACTGTTTGGGTTACCCAATGATTAACCACCCCCGGTTGCACCACTACCTGTTGGTTGACTAAATCAACCTGGAGGATTTGTCGCATTAGGGTTGTTACGATGAGAACACAGTTTTCAATGGGCAATGCTCCACCAGAAAGCCCAGTTCCAGAACCACGGGTGACAAAGGGAATTTTATGGAGGTGGCAGACTTGGACAACCGCCGCTACTTCTTCGGTGGTACGGGGGAGGACGACCAATCCGGGACGTTGACGGTAACTGGTAAGTCCATCGCATTCGTAAACCAATAGCTCTTCTCGTTTACGAACAACACCCCGTTCTCCCACAATGGTTATAAATGTTGGGATTAAAGAATGGAGGGTAGTTTCCATCATGATTGAAGTACGAAGGATGTGAATAATAATCGATTCCCAATCCCTAACTCCGTTTATTAATACCCTGGATTAACCAAGGTATTAATAAATGGATCGGTGGATACAATCAATTTATCCAAGTAAGGACTTGGCTTGAGCCACTACATTATCAACGGTGTAGCCAAATTTTTCCATGGCTAACCCCCCTGGAGCAGAAACACCAAACCGCTCAATGCTGATCATTTTCCCTTCACCCCCCAAATAGCGACCCCAACCAAAGCTTGAGGCTGCTTCTACCGCCAATCGCTTGGTGACAGCTTTAGGGAGGACAGACTCTTGATAGTCAGCACTTTGTTCGTCAAATAATTCCCAACAGGGAATGGAGACTACCCGTACCCGTACCCCGTCTGCCCGTAATTTTTCAGCAGCTTGAACACAAAGATGGGTTTCACTGCCTGTCCCTAGCAAAATCACCTCTGGAGTCCCTTCACTATCGGATAGGATATAGGCTCCCTTTTCAGTATTAGAGATAGTACTACCTTCCAACTGGGGGAGTGCCTGACGGGATAGGGCTAGTAAGGTGGGACGAATGCGGTTGGCGATCGCAACCTTATAGGCGCCGGCGGTTTCATTCCCATCCGCCGGACGGAATACTAATAAGTTGGGGATTGCCCGTAAAGAAGCAAGGGTTTCTACGGGTTGGTGGGTAGGTCCATCTTCTCCTAAGCCAATTGAGTCATGGGTCATCACATAAATGACGCCAGCTTCTGACAGGGCAGATAGGCGAATTGCTCCCCGCATATAATCAACAAACACTAAAAAAGTAGCACAGTAGGGAATCAATCCACCATGGAGGGCAATACCATTACAAATGGCACCCATACCATGTTCGCGAACCCCAAAACGTAAGTTGCGGTTATGGTACTGCCCTTTTTGAAAATCTCCGGAAACTTTCAGTAGGGTGAGGTTGGAATGGGTTAGGTCGGCTGAACCCCCAATTAATTCAGGGATAGCAGGGGCTAACCCATTTAAGGCTTTTTCAGAAGTTTGCCGAGTCGCAAATGCCTTGTCCGCAGGGGTATAGAGGGGGATGGATGATTCCCAGTCAGCAGGCAGTTTCCCAGCAATCAGCCGGTCTAATTCGGCAGCTTCTTGGGGGTATGCCCCTCGGTAGGCAACCATGGTGGCTTGCCACTGAGATTCCAGGTCAGCTCCCCGTTCAACCGCCTTTCGTAGATGATGAAGGGCATCTTGCGGTACATCAAAGGGGGCAAATGTCCAGCCCAATTTTTCACGGGTCAGCTTGACCTCATCTCCCCCTAATGCTGCACCATGAACCCCAGCAGTGTTGGCTTTATTGGGTGAACCATAGCCGATGGTGGTGGTTACTTTGATCATGGAAGGACGATCAGTGACACTCTTGGCTGTGGCGATCGCCGAGGCAATAGCGTCTAAGTCTGTATTACCGTTGGGCACATGCAAAACGTGCCAGCCATAGGCTTCAAACCGTTTAGATACATCCTCCGTAAAGGAAACATCGGTGGAACCATCGATGGAAATGTGATTATCATCATAGAGGGCAATTAATTTACCCAATCCTAAATGACCCGCAAGGGAACAGGCTTCACCGGAAACCCCCTCCATATTACATCCGTCACCTAAAATCACATAGGTGTAGTGATCAATCACCGAATGACCAGGTTTATTGAATACAGCAGCCAAATGGGCTTCAGCCAATGCTAAACCAACCCCATTGGCAATCCCCTGACCAAGGGGACCAGTGGTTACTTCCACTCCAGGGGTAATAAAGTTTTCCGGATGTCCTGGGGTTGCGGACTCCCACTGACGAAAATTCTTGATATCGTTTATAGTAACTGAATCATAACCGGTTAAATGTAACAGGGCATATTGCAACATGCAACCATGACCTGCTGATAACACAAAGCGATCGCGATCGAACCATCGAGGATTTTTAGGATTGAAGCGTAAGAATCGATCCCATAAAACAAAAGCCATCGGAGCGGCTCCCATTGGCAATCCGGGATGACCGGATTTTGCCTTTTCTACCGCGTCGATGGCTAAGAAACGGATAGAGTTGATACAGAGTTCTTCCAGGGTTTGGGTTGCAACAGCCATGGTACCTACGTGTGTGTCAATGAATCTGGACGGAAAAGATGAAAGCTGAACTGGATGCGGCAGCAATTTCTAGAATAATTCATTTGGGGAACACATTTACGGTTTTCTTATTACAGATATAATTTAAGCGGTTCCAGGTGGACGAGTCCTAGGGGATAATGAAAGAACCACCTTTTCACACCCCATTCCCCAACTGTTCCATGCAACCCAAAATCATAGTCCTAGATGACGACCCTACTGGTTCCCAAACCGTTCACAGTTGCCTTTTACTTTTACAGTGGGATATTGACACCCTCCGCCTTGGTTTGCGGGATCAGTTCCCAATTTTCTTCATCCTGACCAATACCCGCGCCCTTTCCCCCACTCAAGCCACTGCCGTCACCAGGGAGGTGTGCCGCCATCTCAGAACCGCCATTGAGGCAGAAAAAATCTTAGATTTTTTAGTGGTTAGCCGTTCTGATTCCACCTTAAGGGGGCATTACCCAATTGAAACGGATGTCATTGCCGAAGAACTAGGTCCCTTTGATGCCCATTTTTTAGTTCCAGCTTTTTTTGAAGGCGGTCGTACAACCAGGGACAGTGTGCATTACCTCCGGGTGAACGGTGTGGATACCCCGGTCCATGAAACCGAATTTGCCCGGGATTCGGTTTTTGGATATCACCATAGTTTTTTACCCGATTACGTCGCCGAAAAAACATGGGGACGGATCCCATCCTCCCAAGTAACCCGGCTTTTATTATCAGATATTCGACGGGGGAGTCAGGAACAGTTAAGTTCGTTACGGGAGAATCAATGTGTGGTGGTGGATGCCATGATTCAGTCTGACTTGGATCACTTTGCATTGGACATTAAAGATGGGGTGGCAAAGGGAAAGCGTTTTTTATTTAGGAGTGCAGCCAGCTTGCTCACATCACTGGCAAATCTCGGTCCCCAACCCATTCCTGCAGCGTCCATGGCTAGTTATGTTTCCACCAAACAACCAGGGGTAGTGGTAATTGGCTCCCATGTTCAAAAAACAACGGAACAACTCCAACAGTTATTGTTGCTTCCCGGGGTAGTGCCCGTGGAGGTGAATGTACATGAATTAAGGACAGGAAAGAGTGAGGCAAGGCAACAGTTACTCAACTCAACCATGACCAAGCTAAAACACATCCATCACATTGGAAAAACCCCTGTCATTTTTACCAGTCGTCAGGAATTAACATTTGAAGATATGCAAACCCGTCTTAGATTCGGAGAGACTGTTTCCACATTATTGATGGATATTATCCGGCAACTACCCCCAGAGATTGGATTTTTAATCAGCAAGGGGGGAATTACCTCCAATGACACCTTAAGTACGGGCTTAACGCTTCGATTTGCTCGCCTATTGGGACAGGTGATTCCTGGGGTCTCAATGGTAAAAGTTCCCGACGACCATTCCCTGTTTCCTGGATTACCAGTGGTGCTGTTTCCTGGTAACGTGGGAGATGCCCATGCCCTGTCAACGGTTTACCAACGGTTAGCCCAGGGCATGCCCCACCATTAACCTGACAAACCATTGGCAGATTTAGGGGGTAGCAGGGGCATTCCCCCCAGCTTGGGCAACATACATGGCTCGTAACACCAATGCCGGGTCAATCCACTGTCCAGTAAACTTTAACCCCCAATGTAAGTGGGGTCCGGTGGTGCGTCCAGTCATGCCCACCCTGCCAATCCTCGCTGCGGTTGGAATGTGTTGACCTTCCATAATTTGGATGCCACCCGATCGGTCTACTAAATAATGTTGCCCATTGATCAGTTCGACCTGTCCTTGCATATGGCAATATACATGTTCCCAAGACCCCGACTGAATAATGATAGAAGTGCCACAGTTAGTGTCATCTGATACGTGAACCACCTTACCTGCCCACCAATTGCGAATATAACTTCCTTCAGGAGCACCAAAGTCAAGACCATAATGAAATTCCTGACCCGAGTCTCCCGTTGCCGATGGGCGGGGACCATACAATGAAGTATAACCCTGAAAATTTTCCACCGGAAATGAAGCATAACGCCATGTATTATCCGATGAAGAGGCGGTGGCTACTTCCATTCCCCGGGTTTGATGGAATACGATGGGGATTGCTGTTATACCACTTAATCCTAATGTCCCCAAACAAACTAGCCGTATTAAGGGAAGGAGCCAGGATTTGGCTCCCTTGATCACCCTAGGGAATTGACTGGAGGGGAATGTTCCCGTGTGTTGGGTTAAGGGGTATCCATGACATCGCAATGGGTCGGTGATCGGGGGGGTACCCTTGGGTTTAGATAAAAATTTAATTACTGATTGAAGTTCCATAGACTCTAGGGATAGTGAAATGGGAACGAAGGGATCAACAATTCTAAATTCAAAATTTGATGGATCTGAAAACTTTATACCAAGAAAAGTTTATAATTCTTGACAATCTGGGCGATCGCTGGAATGGCATAAAATCCATCTGAATTTGAAATTGCTGTGAAGGGATAGGGTGGTTAGTGGGTATGGGACTTCTCATGGGATACTAAGATGATCTTTCAGTCTCCGACTGGATTTTCACACATAGTGGCACATTCCGAGTCTGAAAAGATTCCATTAACCTTTAGGCTAAGGTAAGGGCTTCAATGGTTAGAAACCTGCTTCTGATTCCGACGATGTTCACCTTAGCTATTTTCACCTTAGCTATTTTATAGTACTAACCCCAACCCGAGGAAGAAAAACTCACCCATTTTCCAAATAGTTTTCAATCTCTCGCGGATAAATCAGCCAGGTTTTTTGTAATGGCTGCACCAATGCTTGCACCAAAGGGGATAAATCCGTAATTTCTTGAAGTCCTTTTTCAGTCAAAATATTAATTCCCCGTTGATACAAGGTGTAGCCACTACTGACTGAAATTCGTAACCCTGCATAATAGGACGGGGCAAGTCCGATGTCCTCTAACCTTTGAAAGACTCGTTGCAGCATTTCCTTTTGTGAGTTAGATCCATAATGGCTTAAATCCATGGCTTTTAGCAAATCCCGATGAATAAATCGTCGGCATAGGTCAGCCAGAATCGGGTCTGAGTGATATTGCCAGCGTTGCAAATGGTAGTACATCACTCCGTCATCCGCTGCCAAGTAATGATGGAGGGACAGGGGTTGATGGGGTGAAGTACTATCAATGGGGTCGAGGGCTTTAATTCCTAACCACGCCTTTATCACTTCATCTGCCCAAAGTTCCCCCGTTGCCAAGTGTTCCCGTGCCCGTTGAAACGCCCGTTCCAACCCCCAGGAAGCGGCAAGATTTTTGGCATGGTTATACACTTGTGTGTACATGAACGATCGCACAATTAAATAATGTTCCACAGCCGTCATCCCTTTTTGTACCACAACTAATTGCTGGGTAATGGGATCATATTCCATGGACATTAAAATCCGATCCAGGTCCAGTCTTCCATAGGATGTACCAGTAAAGTAACTATCTCTCATCAAATAATCTAAGCGGTCACAGTCTAATTGACTGGTTACCAATTGCCAAAGGGCTGGGATGGGATGTTGTTTCAGATAAACCTGTTCAATTTGATCCAAAAGTTCCGGGTCAAACCCGTCAATCAATTGGCGAATCACCACTGTTTCCCTTAAAATCCTTCGGGTCCACGTCTCGTGATGGATACCAAACAACTCTTCCCCGGTATGACTAAATGGACCATGACCAATGTCATGTAATAAAGCAGCACATAGAACAACTGGACGGTAGGGTATTAAAACAGGATGAAGTTGGGACAGGCGATCGAAGGCACGTCGCGCAATGGTCATTACCCCTAGGGAATGGGTAAATCGGGATGCTTCTGCCCCATGAAACGTTAGACTGGCTGGTCCCAATTGACGAATGCGCCGTAATCGTTGAAATGCTGGTGTATCAATCAACTGAATGAGTAGATGCTCTGTTGGATCCCGACTATCTAAAAGAATGGCACCGTGGAGCGGATCATGGTAAATTCGCCTTGTCACAGACGGTTTCATGGCATCGGTGGGGAAACAGTGGGTGTTGAGGATATTTGATGAGTTAACCAGGTCACTGCGGACTGATATTGGGTATCAGCTTTTGATGCCAATTGGTTAAACTGAATCGGCGATAGGGATACCCTTTGATTGGGGCTAATTCCAAGACGGTTAATGTCTCGGTGATTGGGAGTTTCATATTTTGCCACAGTTACAGCTAGACCAGAACCATCAGACAATTCAAATAAGGATTGAATCAGTCCTTTGCCGAAGGTCTGCTCACCAATTAACTGGGCTCTCCCCCTATCCTGTAATGCACCAGCCAGAATTTCACTGGCACTTGCGGTTCCCTGATTCACTAAAACCGCTAGGGGTGCGTGGGTCAGGGCGGTTCCAGTTGCATCTAAACTGTCAATAATTCCCTGACGGTTCACTGTAAATACAATGGGTCCTTGGTCAATCCATAGCCGGGCAATTTCAATGCCAGCCTGCAACAACCCTCCAGGGTTTCCCCTTAAGTCAAGCACAAATGCCATCGCCCCTTCTTCTATCAAGCGATGGATGGCGTTATTCATTTCATGGGTAGCATTGGCATTAAACTGACTGAGACGAATATATCCAATTGGGACAGTTTGGGAACCCGATTCGGTTAATTCTTTATGGATCTGAGCCACAACTGGATTTAGGGCAATATGATCCCGAACTAAGGAAACCTCAACTGAAACCTGACCCTCCCTAGACAAAGTAAGAGTGATAGGGGTGCCAACGGGACCACGCATACGGTCGGCTGCATCATCTAGAGTGAGATTAGCTGTGGAAAGATCATTTATTTTTAAGATGTGATCCTGTGGCTGAATCCCAGCTTTGGCGGCAGGTGAACCTTCAATGGGAGCAATTACAATTAAATCACCACTTTCCTTGTCTATGGCAATCTGTAACCCCACTCCTGACAAACCCCCTGAGGTATTTACCTGTAAACTATGATACTGGTCAGGGGGTAAAAACCGGGTGAAGGGATCGTCCAAACTGGCTAACATCTGTTGAATCACCCTATACGCAGAGGGGCGATCGGGTACATTTTTTTCCAAAAACCTCTGTCGCACCGCCCACCAATTTTGATGATTGAAGGATGCATCCACATAGGAACGATTGACAATACGCCAAGCCTCAATAATTAATGTTTGATCATTGGTAAGGGCAAGGGCTGGGGTGACCCAATACCCCACCACAAGAATGACTAGAAGGATTGGGCAAAGAATGATTTTAACGAGCGTTTTAGTCATGGTTTTGATCGACATGGATCAACCGGGTAGTATTCCCTTCAGAAGCGATTGACAGAAAGCTGACGGTTAACCATTGCCAATGGCTTCCACCAGTAATTTTCCCATTTCAGCACAACCCACCCGCTTCATGCCAGGGGAGAAAATGTCAACGGTTCGATACCCTTGATTAAGAACGGAAAGAACTGCATTTTCAATAGCCATCGCAGCTTGGGGCTGACTCAAACCATACCGTAATAGCATGGAAGTACTCAAAACCTGTGCCAATGGGTTCGCTTTATCCTCACCGGCGATGTCTGGGGCAGAACCATGAACGGGTTCAAATACCCCGGGAGGGCTGGCGCCTAGGCTAGCCGATGGCAGCATACCAATACTCCCGGTGAGCATCGCTGCACAGTCTGACAAAATATCTCCAAACAAATTCCCAGTAACAATAGTATCAAATTGTTTGGGGCAGCGGATTAACTGCATTGCAGCATTATCCACATACAAATGACTTAATTCTACATCAGGGTATTCTGTTGATAGCAAAGTCATACGTTCACGCCATAATTGAGAAACATCTAGGACGTTGGCTTTATCAACGGAACACAGTTTTTGACGACGCTGGCGAGCAGTGTCAAACGCCACCCTGCCAATACGGTCGATTTCCCCTTCGGTGTAAGCCATGGTGTTAACCCCACGCTTTTCCCCGGACTCCATGGTAAAAATCCCCTTGGGTTGTCCAAAGTAAATGCCCCCGGTCAATTCCCGAACCACCATGATGTCCACCCCGTCCACCACATCTGGTTTCAGGGAAGAGGCATTTAACAATTGGGGCAAAATTTGGGCTGGACGTAGATTCGCGAACAGATTTAACCCCGATCGCAACCCAAGCAATCCTTGTTCTGGTCGCAGGTGGGCTGGTAAATTATCCCATTTGGGACCCCCTATGGCGGCCAATAATACCCCATCACTTTCACGGCAACGATCTAAGGTGACAGAAGGAATGGGATGCCCGGTTCCATCAATTGCAGCTCCCCCCACTAAAGCAGTTTGAAACTCAAACGAGATGCCCAGTTGTAGACCGACAGTTCTTAAAACATCCACCGCTACGGACATAATTTCTGGACCAATGCCATCCCCAGGCAGTAGGGTAATTTGAAAAGCTGAGTCCATAGGCTATGTATTATAAAAAAGAAACAATCATTCGTTAAATGGATACTGGCTCTGGTTGCCACAAATAACAAGCTTTCAACCCCAAACTGGGGTTTTCACGATATTCTGGCTTTGGTACCCAAACATTGATTTTACCGTTGATTGCCACTTGATAAATATAAGAAACGGATGGATTATATCGAGTACCCACTTTAAGATGGGAGTAATCGTCCTCACAGATTTCAAAGCCAAACCTCACTAAGATCTGGGCAGTCAGGCATTCCGGTGTGTCAGCATATTCCCCGCAAAGTTCTCGCTCTTGACAAAAGGTTTGTACAAAAGGTTGTAAAGTAGGCAAAACTTTCGCAGGAGAACCATTACGGCTTGCATAAATGACCACTGAATTGCCCTCAATGATGACATGAAAGGGTAAAGACATTTGTATCATCTCCTGATTAGAAAGGAAAAATAAACGTTTGCGGATAAGTGCCGCCTAGTTTCACCAGTTATTCTTATAAATTACCCCCAGAAAACTGGATGGTCAACTTTCGGAAATCTGGACAAGTTGTTCCGTTTCGTCGAATTTCCTGATAAAGTTAATAAATATGAATAAAATAAAATTTTTGTGAGACAACTTTGTCTGTCCACTATTGTATCTCAGGTAATATATCGTTTATTTTTGTACCTCAACGGCTGATGCAGTATTCCCTTCTTTATTCAAATTTTTCTAGACTAACCAAATGGGTTTTGGTTTTAATTTTAATGGTGACTGGCTGGGCGATCGCCCCTTCATCGGTTTTAGCTTTCAATAATCCGGATTTACTTCCGAATCAATCTACACCCATTATTGATTTAGCTAAATCCTTAACTGCTGCTCAAGAAAACACCCTCACCCAAGAATTGACAAGTTTTGAAGCTGAAACAGGTTGGAAATTAAGAGTTCTAACCCAATTTGACCGTACTCCTGGAATCGCAGTGCGAGACTTTTGGAAATTAAATGACCATAGTGTGTTATTGGTGGCAGACCCCAGGGGTGGTAATTTACTTAATTTTAATGTTGGCAGGGATCTCTATCAATTCCTACCTCGCACATATTGGGTAGAATTACAAACCCGTTTTGGCAACCAGTTTTTTGTCCGAGAAAATGGTGAAGACCAAGCAATTCTTCAATCTTTGCAAGCCATTGAAGGTTGCTTACGCCAAGGAGGCTGTAGAGTGGTACCTGGGTTACCCCAAGAGCAATGGATTTTAACCCTAGTCACTTCCGTCATTGGTGGACTTGTTTTGGGATTTGCAGCGCAACCTAGAAAACAAGGACAAGTGATTGCCTGGCAATGGGCACTGGTTTTTTCTCCCCTGTGGTGTATTTTATTTGTTGCTTTTGGCATTGGTCCGGTGATCACTCGCACCACCGACTGGTTACCCCTATTCCGCAATGTAGCCGGATTTATGATTGGAGCCTTAGTGGCTTATTTAACTCCTGTCATCACCAATTCTTCACCATCAGAACTGTAAAAAATCCTCACTTTTATCTCTACTAAACCCATCTACTTGTCCAGAGAAGATAAATCATGTCATAACCTCATAGAGGGTTACCTCATGGAACAATTTTAGTGACCACCCGTCCGCCGCTCACCAAGACTGTTTCATCATTTAACCGTCCCACTGCCTTTGGTCCCTTCAAAAAAAGAGGAGGATTAAACCGTTGGTAGGAGACGTTTCCTTCGGCATTAACCAGTTGATTCGGGATTTGCCAGACTAATTGATCAGCCTTAAGTTGTCCTTGCAATTGACCACTGACTTGTTGGATTAACTGTACTTTATCCTGAAGAGTAATTTCTTGAGTCTTGAGATTAATTTGGCTTCGATTAGCTAAAACCCGATTCAATAGGGTGGGGGTTTCCTGATGTTCTAGCTGCATAGGACGATCCATAATGACTTGGTGTTGTTCAACAGCCCAAATAACCTGTTCTGTCACTAACCTGAATGGTGGTTGGCTAGCGGTGGCGACAATTGCCCCGGAAACTTGTATTTCATGCTTACGGCTATAAGCTTTTGCCTCGTTAGCCCTAAGGGTTAATTGCTGATGGGTAATGGTTAAGTTTTGACCCATGGTTAATTCATCGTCATTGGGCTTCCACTCCAGTTGATTTCCTTTAAGGATGATATTATCTCTCACATCCGTCGCCATCACCTGTCCACGTAATAAAATTGTCTTGCCATTCTGTTGAATCTCCCCGGTGGCTGCTTCTATCTGATAGACAACTCTGCCATCCTGAAATAACCGTCCTTGGGGTTTGATGATTTGAGCAATTTGGCGATCGCGACTATAAACTGCCTCCTTAGCCACAACCTGCCACAATGGTCTACCTTGTTCATCTGTTTGGTCTAACCGAATATTATTAAAGGTTAAGTCATCAAGGGGGATAGAGTCATCAGTGTCAGCATTTTCTAAATTAGGAAAATTACAAGCGGTTGTCCCGGTTAGTAGTCCCAGCAATAGAAAAGCTAATATAAAATTAACCCAACGCCATTGTTGATAACCGAAATGGGGAGACCTCTGGTTATGGAACCGAAGAAGGGAATCGACTTTGGGATCATTGGGAAGAAACATAAGCATTCAGAAATTGAATAGATTAAATTAACTCAATGGATTCTTCATCTACCATGGCGGCATCGGGCAGTGGGCGATAGGTATAGTTATGGCGAGGGGTTTTTTGAATATCGTCTTTAATTGATTCTAAGTCAATATAACGGTCAGCTACATTGATTAAACTATCACTGGTCATGGAGCGTAAACTGACCACCTCCACCCGAACCCCCCGATAACTAACAGCGTCTACCGCATAGGATAAATCCCCATCCCCACTGACAAGCACTGCAGTATCATAAGCCCCAACTAAAGCCATCATATCCACTGCAATTTCAACATCTAAATTAGCTTTTTTAGAGCCATCCGGTAATTGGACTAAATCTTTAGAAATAACCCGATAGCCATTACGACGCATCCATAACAAAAAACCCTGTTGTTTTTCATTGGTACGATCCACTCCGGTATAGAAAAATGACCGCAACAACCGGGATCCGGCCGTGAGTTTTACTAACAGCTTGGTGTAGTCAATTTCAACTCCTAATTGGAGAGCCGCATAAAAAAGATTTGATCCATCAATAAAAATAGCAACTCTTCCTCGGTTTTCCAGTACCTGGGAAGGGGTAAACACTGAATCCTGTTCCGTATCATGTAACATGGCTTACACCTCGATAATATAAAAAGCAACTGACGATACACCACTACACCTCCATCGGAAGGACCAACCTGACCCCAAATGGTGGGAGAATGGTTATTTAAGGTTCCCTAGAGCTTGAAAGGACTTGGATTTTTCCTGCCAAATCCCTAGAATCCCTAGTTTTCAGTTGCGTATTAATGAATAAAAATTTTCAAGATAACTAAGATAATGAATAACTATTCAATAAAAAATAACTACTGTAGTCTTAAATTAAAATAATGAAAACAAATCTAGTCCATAATATCCCCTTTTCTTAGAGAGATAGGGAAAATTTTAGTATTTAACCATATCTTGTGTTTAGGCACTGGTCAGTTAAGGCGTGAGAGCAGAAAAGCCTCGTAATGATAGCAACTCCAGCATAGAAATCCGTCGGTGATATAACCCCATCGCCCTAGCTGGAGTCTGGCACTTACCTGAGCCTACATGAGGTCTTACTTGCGAACTAAGGGTTGTACCCGCTCTTTATAATCCTTCCGTCTTCTTAGCATACAGGTTTTGTCTACGGCGATATGGGCTACACCTCTTTCTCAAGGCACTGTTGGCTTCATTGTCATTGGCGTGAACGTCACTCTGTTCCCTGATACCAGTATAAGGGTACTCAGGTTTGAGCCATTCGATACAGCGATTTCCCTGTGAACCTTTGATGTTGATAGCTACTTCCAAGCCATGTCGCCATCCTTTGCCATGCCCCACCGCTTACTTGGGTGGATTTGAGGTACACACTTGCCATTGCCCCAATTGTTAGGCATATCTACTTTTGGGCATATCTCCTCTCTCCATAGATAAACTATCGAATATATTGACTCATTTTGCCCATCGCCATGGTGTTTCTGTTGCTTTGGCAATAGTTGACTAGTCTGTACTCCTGCCCTTGCCTCAATCCAATAGCAACTTTTACCTTCGATGAATGGTTCATTCTGTTGACTGGGGGGAAGGTTCTCGCCTACATGAGTGTAACCCTCATCTCCCTCCACTGTTATATCTACTCCTGTTTTTGCTCCCATCCCATGATACTTGCATGGGATTTTTCTAGCGCCACTAGCTCTGATTCCCATCCCCTCACTCCTCATCTTCTGTGCGAGGGAAACCGCTGGGGTTCCTGTTCGTTGAATCGTTTACCCCATCCTTTGCCTAAATAATTCTGGATAGCTTTGCCGTCTTGGTGGTAATCCTTGCCATTCTTGACTATCTTTTGGCGGTGGACATTCCATGCCTTCCTCCTTGATTCTACCTCCTTATTTACATCTCACTGCTTAACTGTCCAGCGCCATTTCTTTAGATCACGGCACAACTATTACTGTGATAAAAAGTATACTGTCTTACTTGAGTCTACTTTTTATGTTGATTAACAGAGAACCAGTGGAACCCTAGGGATATATATCTCCAAGTCAGATGGAAAAAGTACTATCAGAATTTCTTTATTGAGTTAAATTTATTACTTAATATAATATGCTAAAGTTTGTAGTTGAATTAACAAACTGCTGATGATGTTGTTTTAGGTCTAAAGAAATTATTTACCATGAATCAAATGAATCTTTACAAGCAAATACTAACTCAGAATACACCTGAACGAGATATTTTATTTCGTGTTCCATGGAAGCTTGATGCATTTCAACATAAACCTGATCTTCTTTCCAAGAGTTTATTACTTGAGGCTGAAAGATTTTTTGAGATAGAAAAACCTTATAAAATTAGTATTATTACTCCAATGTATAATACATCTCCAAACTTACTCTCTGAACTCATTGCATCAGTAAGATTACAGTCTTATCCCCATTGGGAACTTCTCCTTAGAGATGATGCTAGCTCAAAGCGAGATCATATTAAAGTCGCAAGAAATGCTGCTGAACTAGACTCAAGAATTAAATTCATTGAAGATTCAATAAATCGAGGTATTGGAGGAGGAAGAGATGCCTTGATGAATATTGCACAAGGAGATTATTTTATTATTCTAGATCATGATGACTTAATTCATCCTCAATCCCTAGGTTTATTTATAAGATCCTTAATGTTTAATAAAAAAATAAACTTTATATTTACTAATGAAGCAAAGATTAATGAAGCCAGTACAAAAGTTTTTGATTTTATTTCCAAGCCTACTTTTGACAAATTTACTTTACTGCGAACAAATTATATTTGTCATATGATTTGTGTCTCTCGACATTTAGTTGATACATTACGGAACCGAGATGGATATGTATGGAGTAGAGAACTAGATGGCGCAGAAGATCATGACTTTTTCATAAGGTTATCATCTCTTCCTGAATTCAATCCGTTTCATATCCCACTTTTTACCTATTACTGGAGAAGTATACCAGGTAGTACAGCGATTAGTCCAAAAGCAAAAGGTAATCTTTTTCATCTTCGTAAGAAAATTTTGTCTGAATCTTTAGATAAACTTTATGGAATAAATGAATATATCATAAAAGATCATGGAGAAGTTGATAATAATTCTTTTTTAAGTGTTCACCCTAAAAATACTTTAACCCCAATAACAAAAATTCTTGTAATTATTCCCTTTCGGAATAATAGCTCTATCACAATTAATTGTTTAGAACATTTAACTAAGCAAGATGCACTTTCTAGACTAAAAGTTATTCTGGTTAATAATAATTCAGAATTTACTGAATTAGAAACCATAAAATATTGGATTTCAACTCATCCTCAACTTGATGTATTAGTTGAAGATTATACTGCTGCTTTTAATTTTGCAAAGATTAATAATTATGCTTTTTTTAAGTATGGTTCAATGGCTTCTTTTGTTTTATTTCTAAATAATGATGTGGACATCATCACTCCCCATGCAATTTCTACCATGGCTGCCCACCTTAAAGCACATGAGGAATGTGGTTTCGTAGGAATCAGGCTGATGTATCCTGATGAAGAAAGGGTACAGCATGGAGGGATTAAAGTTAGGATTGAGACTTATGGTTCAGGTTATCCCCAGATCGGGCATGCGGAGTTGGAAAATGAATTTGTGTATGATGAACATGTCTGTCTTGGTGTAACGTTTGCATGTGCTATGACCCGACGGGAAACCTTTCAAGAGTTGGGAGGACTGGAAGAAATTATTTTACCCAATGGATTTGGAGATGTAGATATATCCCTTCGTGTTCTTGAACTTGGTAAGGTCAGTCATTACTATGGAACTTTAGTTGGTATACATCACGAAAGTAAATCCCGAGGATATGTATGTGAAGATATTGAGTTTACTTATTTATATTTATGGCACGGGAAATTAATATATGCTTCAAGAATCCAATCGTTATGTTTTAATTGGCAGTTGAAATTAGCAAAAGATGAACCTAAATTATTACGTCATCGAATTGCAAATGGAATTGCTGATAGATTGAATGATCTAATCAAACAGTTTGCTTTGCCATTACATAGACTCCTGAAAAAATATCTTCGTAAAGAGTCAGACCCTTGATTGACTGACAAAACTTCTCAGCCAAAACCCCGAAAGCCCTCACCCTAGCCCTCTCCCGATGGGAGAGGGAACCGGAGGGGTGGATCGGCTCCCCTCGCCCCCTGGGAGAGGGGTTGGGGGTGAGGGCGTGCAACTGTTGTCAGTCAACCAACCGCCAAGCATTTGAGGGGTTATTACTCCAGTTTATCCAAGCCTATGAACGTAGTCTGTTCGACCCTTTGGTGAGCCGCCAACGTCCCCCTGATAGAAATGCTTGAAGTTACGGTAGCGGTTTTGGTGAAAGGCGATGAGGATCGTCATGATTTCACTCATACTCAGGAACCTTGTTCTCTGTCTTTGTTATCAACCATTGCCCAGTAATAGCTGATGCCATTTTGGTTCAAATAGTTGGCAAAAATCATCGCCATGGCAGAACAGGGCTTCTAACCGATTAGTCATGGGAGTTACTTCGCTGAATTTATTTTTCTTATTTTCAGCTGATCGGTTTCTCCCTTTTTTGTCCTTTTCCTTATCCCGAACTCACGTGAATTAAACTTGGCTACCGTAACATCTAGTTTCCTACAAGGTATGATGTTAGACAAGTTTCGTCATATACAAAGGTAGGTAACCATGGAAACCAGTACCTGACATCGCTCAATAACAATACAATTGAATTGACGCCTTTGTTCTACTCCGTCAGATTTGTATTTTTTCAGTGGCTATTTTTTTGAAACCATTGGTTCTGGAAAAACTAGTTCCTCCACTTTACCCGTTGACAACCTTTTATAGTATTTATTCTGTAATCCCCATGATTTGGCCATTTAATCGCAGATTTCGTAAGCAAATTGCTCGAATTGAAGTAAAGGGTGCCATTGGATCTGATACCCGCAAGCGAGTCTTAGAGAACTTGAAAATCATTGCGGAGCGAAAATTTCCAGCCCTGCTATTACGGATTGACAGCCCTGGAGGAACAGTTGGAGATTCTCAGGAAATATTCAACGGACTGAAGGAACTTCGGATTAAACATAAAGTAAAAATCATTGCCAGTTTTGGGAATATATCTGCTTCTGGGGGAGTCTACATTAGTATGGGGGCGGATCATATTGTGGCTAACCCTGGCACCATTACCGGCAGCATT
>CAIUCS010000015.1 GCA_903897715.1 uncultured Synechococcales cyanobacterium | reverse complement strand
GTTAACCCGGTAGGCACCAGCACTGCGGGGGCGTTTACCCTCCTGTTGGGCTTTGGTATATAAATAAAGGGTGGTACTAAATCGGGATTCGGTTCGGGTTGATCCAATGCTGTTGAGGTAGAAGCGATCGCTGAATCTTTGACCAATGCCATTATAGGGCACCCCCTTAATGGCGGGATGGGCAGTCAGCAGGGCTTGTTCTGCACTAATAAGCTGCTCTAGTAATAAGGGAATTGGGGTAGATGTAGGGTTGCCCCCATTTTCGGGGGGAATGGACGACAGGGGCTGGGTAGATTGGGGACTGAAATCTGGGGCATGATCCTTGATTCCAAAATAACTCGCTTCGTATGCGGTTTTCAAGGCAAGCTCTAACCCCTGGGGATGGAGGTCAGTGGTGGAGGTTACACCCACCGTTCCATTTTCATTCCATACCCGGACAGTGACCCCGGAACGGTTGGAAGCCTCTACTTGTTTTGGTTCACCATGATCAACTTCTATGCTAGTTTCATCAATAATTGATCCAAAAATATCAAATTTCAAAATATGAAGCCGAGCGGCAATAGTTTTGGCTTGAATCGCTAAATCTTGAATTTTTATTGCTGAAGTCATAAAGTAGGATGAAGTCAAATCAGGATCACTTTATTCAGTATAACGTGCTTCAAAATACACTGCCATACCCTAAGGGAGATTTCATTTGGGCTACTTTGACACTCTCCAAGGTCTAAGGGTATGGAACCTGAATAATGCCTACCGTCTTACCATCTATTTCCACCAGTGATAAACTACATGCCAAATGGGGCGTGATTTCATTCAAGCTATTTTGTATGGCAGATCGCTCTGCGTTGTCAATGGAACAGCCCACAATTCAGCAGTCTTAAATTCAAAGTGTAGCTAAAGATACAGAAATAGCTAGTGGATAGAAGAGATAGATACAAGGCATTATCCTCATCTGTGTTTTAAGTCCTGAAGGATCTACCTCTGAGCGTTGAGTTTTTATTCAGGTATCTTAGACGAGTCATAGAAGCTTTAGAAGATCCTCGTAAACCGATCAACAATCATCCCTATGCCTTGATGGATGGAGTGTTGGGTGCATTTAGCGCATTCTTCATGCAAAACGAATCCTTCCCAGAACACTAACGTCAACTTCACAGTCGATGCGTCCGTAATTTCGCCATCTAACAGTTGAACCAGTCATTTACAGAATTTGAGACAAAAACCGTTGGGTTCGTTCTTCCCTAGGATGATTAAAAAACTCATGGGGTGTATTTTCTTCAATTAAATATCCATCATCCATCAGCACCACTCGGTCAGCCACCTCCCTAGCAAAACCAACCTCGTGAGTTACACACACCATGGTCATCCCTGAATCCACTAAGGCACGCATAACATCTAACACCTCACGCACCATTTCCGGATCCAGAGCAGAGGTTGGTTCATCAAACAACATAATTTTGGGCTGCATGGCTAAGGAACGAGCAATGGCTACCCGTTGTTGCTGCCCTCCTGAAAGTTGCCCTGGAAACTTATTTGCCTGCTCTACAATCCCCACTCGGTCTAATAATTGTAAAGCAACTTCCTTCGCTTTTGCCTTTGGCCAATGGCGAACCCAAATGGGAGCCAAGGTTATATTTTGAAGAACAGTTAGGTGGGGAAATAAATTAAATTGTTGAAACACCATCCCCACTTCCCGTCGAATTGTTTCAATATTTTTCAGGTCATGGGATAGTTTTATCCCATCTATCATAATTTCACCTTTTTGGTAGTTTTCCAGTGCATTAAAGGTTCGAATAAAGGTGGATTTCCCCGATCCGGAAGGACCCATAATCACCACCACCTCCCCACGATTCACCTGTAAACTAACCCCCTTTAAGGCATGGAACTGGTTGTCATACCATTTTTCAACTTGATGGGCGATAATGATGGGCTGACTTTCTTGGGTGTTATTAACGCTGTTCCTATTTCCTTGAAACTGATTCATAAAATATGTCCTTTTTTCCCACAATATTAACCTTGGATTAACACTTGGTGCAATGTAACCGTTTCCACTCTCCCCCGATAAAGAGGGTAGCGGGCTACTGCCACTGGTTCCTCTCCTAGGAAGAATGAACGGTTACGCTGCAATTGTGTGCATACCAATTCACCAAAACCGATTTCAATCTGGTAAACAACCCTAAACCATAGGTGGGAACACAACAATTCCCTTAATTGGTTATCAGAAAAAAGGGTCTAAAACCCCGTCCTTCTAGGACGGCTTTGTGTTAGTGTGGAAAAGGTCATTGACCTGCCCGAATCTGAGATACTCCCAAACACCTAACAAGGTTGAAAGTCCTGTCAGAGTTGCGAGTAGAACAGGGGAAGCTGATAAGGCAATGGAAAACCAACCTTTGACGCAAATCAAATGAAATAATTTTGGTGTTTAGTCACGGGAAGGCATTGCGAGACTTTAAACCCAAACTGTAGAAACCGTAAGACTACTTTGGTAGCAGCTTCGTTGAAGCGTTTACCCCACTCGGCGACTACCCTAATCGGTACACTCACACTTCGTTTTCATTCCTCTGTCCAAGAAACAAACAACCATGGTCACCACTCACCTGTCAGCCCAAGATTTATTTCGCAACGCTTATGAAAACCGTTATACATGGAATCAACACTTTCCTGGATATACAGCTGATGTAACCTATCAATCTGGGAATGAAACATTCATAGGCAAGGTACACGTCTCGGCTGACCTTCAGGCTACAGTTACGGGAATCAATAATGAAAAAGCAACCAAAGCAATTCAGAGTCAGCTCTTTGAAATTGCCATCCACCGTATTCGTCGCCTTTTTCAAGACACCCATGGTCACAATACTTTTCGTTATGGACAAATTCGGGAAGATGGTGCCGTTGAAATCTTAATGGGGGGTAAGGCAGAAGGCGATCGCTATGAAATTCGCCATAATCAAGTTTCCATGGTACATCGTCACATCCATGGAGTTGTGGTAACAATTCATACCTTAAGCAGCCATGATACGGGAGAAGGGTATCTATCTCACCGGTATAAATCGGTTTACCATGATCCCCGCACAGGGGAACAAACAGGGGGATACCATGAATTTGAAGATGAGTATGAAAACGTTGGATCCTATTTCCTCCTCAGTCGTCGTCGGGTTTGTACAGAAGGAGAAGCAGAACAACAGTTTAGTTTTGGGAATTTTCAACTTTTGAATTGATGAATTCATCCTTTCCTCTCCATCCCTAAGGCTTTCCTGTGACAACGGAGTTGGGGGCTTGCTGGTCATTCCCCATAAACCTATTAAATTTATATGGAATCAGGGGCTTTCAGGGTATTGAAAAGGGTCTTTACCTGCTCCCAGGAATGGGTTGCCGCTTCCCTATGGTAATCGGGACGTTGATCACAAAAAAAGCCATGACCAGTTGGATAACGAAAGACTTGATGGTTGATGTGGTGTGTACTGAGGGTTCGTTCAATCAGATCAATCTGGGTCACTGGAATTAAGGGATCCTGGGTGCCAAAAAAAGTGTAAATTGTACCATGGATGTTTGGGGTACATTCTAAGGTTGGCAACCCACCGCCGGGAGTGGTGGTGGGAATGCCAGCACCGTAAAAGGAAGCGGTAACTTGAATTTCAGGTAATGCAGCGGCAAGATAAGCCACGTGTCCGCCAAAACAAAACCCAATACATCCAACGGCTTTTGGGTTAACAAATGGTAAGGTATGGGCGTATCGGATGGTGGCTTGAATATCACTGATTAATTGTGCCCCAGTGGTTTGTTCTTTATGCAACCGTCCTTCCATCATTTCTGCGGGTGAGTAACCGATGGCAAAATTGGGAGCAGTGCGTTGAAAAAGATGGGGGGCAATGGCGATGAATCCCTCGGCAGCGATCCGTTTTGTAACGTGACGGATGTGTTCATTGACTCCAAAAATTTCCTGGAATACTAGGATCACGGGGTACTCCCCTGGTCTACTTGGGGTTGCTAGGTAAGCGGAGATAGATCCATTGTGATGGGATATAGGTTCAGTTGCAGTAGTAATTGTGTCACCAGTCATTGGTATTCTCCATGGAGTTGTCTATGATAAGTTTATATAAGTACAGTTGTGAATGGTGACGGGAATTACCGTGGGCATTAAAGTTGGTTTATTGGGAATGGGAACTGTGGGGACAGGAACTGTAGAAATCCTGCTTAACCCTAAGGACCGCCATCCATTGATGAAAGAACTGGAATTATCCCGAGTTGGGGTACGGTCTATGGCGAAACCCCGTCAATTTCAGTTGCCTGAAGAAAGATTAACTACGGATTTAGCGGCTATTGTTAACGATCCATCCATCCATATTATTGTAGAAGTGATTGGTGGAATAGAACCGGCGCGGAGTTTGATTTTACAAGCGATCGCCAATGGCAAACATATCGTCACGGCTAACAAAGCCCTCATTGCCCGCCATGGTTCAGAAATTTTTGATGCAGCCAACCGAGCGGGGGTTTATGTCTTACTAGAAGCAGCTGTGGGGGGTGGAATTCCTGTGGTTGAACCCCTGAAGCAATCCTTGTGTGCCAATCGAATCATGTCCCTGATTGGGATTATTAATGGCACCACCAATTATATCCTCACCCGGATGCAGCAGGAAGGGGGGGACTTTGCCCATATTTTACAAGATGCCCAGCGTTTAGGATATGCGGAAGCTGACCCCAGTGCTGATGTAAATGGATGGGATGCAGCGGATAAAATATCAATTTTGGCAGCCCTAGCCTTTGGCGGACGGATAAAGCGAGAGGAGGTCTATTGCGAGGGAATCGGACAGATTACAGCAGCTGATATTTCCTATTCAGACAAATTGGGATTTGTGATTAAATTGTTAGCCATCGCCCGACGATGGGGTGATGGGGAAGGCGATCAACCCCAACTACAAGTCCAAGTTCATCCCACCTTGGTTCCCAAAAGTCACCCTTTATCATCCGTCAACGACGTTTATAATGCTATCCTAGTGGAAGGGGATCCCGTAGGGGAAGTGATGTTTTTTGGACGTGGTGCTGGGGCAGGACCTACCGCCAGTGCAGTGGTTGCAGACATACTCAATATTGCAGCACTATTAACGGTGGAACGGGGTCATCAACGGCAGAGTAGTGGTTATCCCGTTCTTGACCCATTGTTGGCTTGCACCCACCAAGAGTATTATGCCCTTATTCCAATTACTCATACCAAAAGCCGTTTCTATGCTCGTTTTCTCACCCATGATCATCCCGGTGTCATTGGCAAGCTAGGGACTTGTTTTGGCAACCGTAATGTTAGTTTAGAATCAGTGGTACAAATTGGGTTGCGGGAGCAATGTGCCGAAATTGTGGTGGTAACCCATGGTGTTAATGAGTATGATTTTAGAGCAGCGTTAAGTGAAATTGAAACGTTGAACGCCATCCATAGTATTCCCAGCGTATTAAGGGTTCTTTAGGGGTGGGGATTCAAGGAACCGTTCCAATCTGTCCCCCATCCACTGAAATATCCTAAATTAGGCTGAAGGGGACTCCCCGAACGGATGAGAATGATGGAATGGCAGTACATGGTTAATCATGTAATCTAGTATAATAAAAGTATGGTAGAATATAAAATTCTATGAAAGTTAAAAAAAGAGGAATGCCTTAACTATGGTATTGGCGCAAGCGCGTAAACAGGAATTAATTGCTACCTTTCAGGTACACGAAACAGATACAGGGTCTGCCGATCTACAAGTCGCCATGTTAACTGAACGAATCAACCGTCTCAGTGAACATCTCAAGACCAACAAAAATGATAATTCGTCCCGCCATGGTCTTCTAAAAATGATTGGAACCCGGAAACGGTTGTTGGCTTATATCCAACGCCAAGACCGAAATCGGTATCGCAGTTTGATTGAACGCCTTGGTATCCGTGGCTAGTTTGTTTTGGATTTTTCCTATGCCCTCAGAACCTCAACGTGAGCGATTACCCTTTGAACCTACAGGGGGTCGCCCAAAATCCCTTTCAACTTCTCCTTCGGGTTCATCCACTTCCAAACCTTCTGCGGGGGGTCATGAGTCTAAACCATCCCTCCCCAAACTCCAACGCCCATCTCCTGGTTCCCAATCCCAGAAAAATGAGTCAGATCCCCTCACTGCCATTCCCAAAATTGTCAGCGATCGCATGGCACGGCGGATGGTGGTTTTCTCAGGAATACCCACTGTTTTTGGTTGTCTGACGTTTATCGCCAGCTATGCAGTGGTAACCCGCCATTGGATTGAACTACCTAACACCGCCGTTGTTCTCGTCAGTATGGCTTTTTTTGGGTTAGGTGTGTTAGGACTAAGTTATGGAGTATTGTCTGCATCCTGGGAAGAATCGGCGGCGGGAACCCTAATAGGATGGGTGGAATTCAAACGGAATGTGGGTCGCATGATAACAGCATGGCGCACGGGGCAACCGATTAAATCAGACTGACTTCCATCGCTGACGGATTTTGTAAATTTTCAGCAGGTTTATTGGTAGAGGTGATTTCATGATTGTGGTAATGAAGGTAGGCTCCCCTGAGTTTGAAATTGAACGGTTAAGTATGGAGTTAAAATCCCTAGGGTTAACCCCAGAAAAAATTGTGGGTAAACACAAGGTTGTGTTGGGGTTGGTGGGAGATACTGCCGATCTTGATCCATTACAATTTCAAGAATTAAGCCCATGGATTGAACAGGTTCTACGGGTAGAGCAACCCTTTAAACGGGCGAGTCGGGGGTATCGTCACGGGGAAGCAAGCGAAGTCATTGTATCCACCCCCAATGGAGAAGTACTATTTGGGGAGCACCATCCGGTGGTAGTGGTTGCGGGTCCCTGTTCTGTGGAAAACGAAGGGATGATTGTAGAAACCGCACACCGGGTGAAAGCATCGGGCGCTCATTTTCTGCGGGGCGGTGCTTATAAACCCCGCACCTCTCCCTATGCCTTTCAAGGGCATGGAGAAAGTGCCCTAGCTTTACTGGCAAGAGCCAGGGAAGTATCCGGTTTGGGAATTATTACTGAAGTCATGGATTCCCCTGATATTGAAGTTGTGGCAGAAGTCGCAGATGTGTTGCAAGTTGGTGCCCGAAATATGCAAAACTTTTCCCTATTAAAAAAAATAGGAGCCCAGGATAAACCTGTTTTGTTAAAACGGGGAATGGCTGCTACCATTGAAGATTGGTTAATGGCCGCTGAATATATATTAGCCGCTGGCAATCCCAATGTGATCCTCTGCGAACGGGGGATTCGAACCTTTGACCGCCAATATGCCCGTAATACCTTAGATTTATCCGCTATTCCGGTTTTGCGCTCCCTCACCCACTTACCCATCATGGTTGACCCCAGCCATGGGACGGGTAAGGCAGATTATGTTCCAGCGATGGCAATGGCTGCGATCGCAGCGGGTACTGATTCTCTCATGATTGAGGTTCACCCCAATCCATCCAAAGCTCTTTCTGATGGACCTCAGTCCCTCACTCCAGAACGATTTGATCGATTAATGCAAGATTTACGTATCATTGGAAATAGTGTGAATCGATGGTCAAAAACAACGGTGTGGGCTTGATAGTGTTTTATGGCAATCATCTTACTCTGACAGTTGCCATCAAAACAAATACTTGGAATGACCACTTTTATAGCTTCCATGGGACAAATGATAAATCATAATTGAAACAATCCCGACCCATCCAAGGCATAAACAGGGGGGATAACCTATTCTTATTCCTAAATCTTCCATGGCTAACTTCAAAACTACCCCATCCAAATGGCAGGATTTAGTTACAACCTATACTCGCCAGCCTGCCCCAGTCCGTGTCCTCCTACAGCTTACTTCTGTCATTTACGAATCAATCCCCCCAAAAAGTCTAAACAAATTTTTAACTGCATTTTACCGTCATCAGAATCAAATCCAACCCAATTCCCCTTTTGACCCCAACTTTCTCAATGAGTTAATCAATAAAAAACTGCTCATTTTAAGCAAACAGGCAATTCAGTGCAACCCGATAATTGCCGAGGTTCTCACTAGGGATGCAAAGAAAGAAGGACATTTTATATCCATGGTGGCGGCAGTACAGGAGACTAAACCAATTATTGTTCATTTTGGAAGATCCCTTTATTCCAATACCTCTCAACTGATCAGGGAACTACGAATTAGTTTTCATTCCGATGATTATCATGGAATGGTTAAGAAATATTCAGAATATAATCGTTATACCAAAAATGAATTTTCCGAATTTGACTTCTTGCTGCAAGTTGCCACTCCTTTTGATAGGGATTGGTTCCGTAGTCTTCCCCCACCCTTATATGAACAAGTTGCATTGGTCTTACTTACCGAACCTCTATTGAAGTTGAATCCCTGGGATGACATAGGCAATGGAGTTCTAGAAGACAGTCAATCTTCAACCATAACAGTCAGTAACCTTGTCAGGCAAAAACTGGTGGAACTCATGATTTTCAGGGGTGATCTGGTTCAAGCGCAACTCCAACTCCAAAGGATGGACGAACAAAGACCTGATCATTCTGACCCTTCCCCTGGCTGGATTGCATTTATGAAAGGAGAAGACGAGCGGGCTATTACTCAATTTAGATCTGCTTTGCACTGTCTTAGAAAGGAGTCGGGTAAACGCAAGGTCTTTTTTCAATCCACTGCCGGACTATTTTTCATCCTAGCATTGATTAAACAGGGTACTCCCGAGGCTCTCAAAGAGGCACGGGACTATGTGCAAGTCTTTACAGCCAATAGCCCCCAAGATGGGGAAATTTACTATATACTTAGCCTTTTTATCAGGATGAGACAGGGTGAAGTAACCTTGCGGCGACAGATCTTGATGGTTTTACCCAACTTAACTGAACCGAGTTATTCATTTTTATTCAAATGTTTATGTATCTATTGGATCGACCCAGAGACCATTCGGGCTTCCCACTTAGATAAACTGAGTTCTTTTGCTCTAAAAGCCCGTCACTCGGGGTTTCAATTATTAGCAAGGGAAGCATTTGATTTATTAGAGAAACTCAAACCCACAGGCTCTTTCCCAAAAACCATGGCAGAGCATCACGACATCCGCTCCCTGGTAAACTTATTTTCTCCTCAGCAAGCATGGGAACAATTTCTGGATGCCCTGACCCAAATCCACCAAGTAGAACCTAAATCCACTGGCAATAACAGCGAGCAGCGCTTAGTCTGGTTCATCAATTTTTATACAAATGATGATTTGCAAATTGAACCCAGAGAGCAAAAAATAACTACAAAGGGGAAATGGACTAAGGGACGAGCCATTGCCCTTAAACGTTTGACAAATCCAGAAGACTTTCCCTACCTCACTCCCCAGGATTTAGAGGTGTGTCGTTATATCAAAGCCTACTCTGATGCAAGATATTATAGCGATTCCATCTATTATTCATTTGAACCTAAGGCAATTGGGGCATTAGTAGGACATCCCCATGTGTTTTGGGATGACGAGAGCCTGGTACGGGTTGAAATTGTGAAAGGTGAGCCTGAGTTATTCGTTAAAAAAAAGAAAACGGATCACATCACCTTAGAACTCTCCCATCCTCTTAACCCTGAGAGTGACTTAATTGTGGTTAAAGAAACTCCAACCCGAGTAAAGGTAATTGATATTAAACCGGAACATCGCCGCATTGCCGAGATTCTAGGGGATAGAAATTGTTTACAGGTGCCCGCCAGTGCTAAGGAACGCATACTGAACGCCATTAGTGCAGTCTCCAACTTGGTTACGGTTCATTCTGATATTGGGGGTGGAAATACCACGGTGGAAGCGGTACTAGCCGACTCCACTCCCCATCTCCATTTATTACCAGCGGGTGAGGGCTTAAAAGTTGCTCTATTAACTCGTCCCTTTGCCAGCGCAGGTCCCTATTATCCTCCTGGAACTGGGGGGAAGACAGTGATTGCTGAAATTGATCATCAACGGTTGCAAACCCATCGGGATTTAGCGGAGGAGCGACGACGGGCTCGGGCAGTGATTGCTGAATGTCCCACTTTGCAAAATTTTGAAACCGAAAATGGGGAGTGGTTAATTCCTGAACCTGAACTGTGTTTGGAACTTTTAACAGAGTTGCAGAACCTTGGCAATCAGGTGATAGTAGAATGGCCCCAAGGGGAAAAGATGCGTATTAGCCATCGAGTTGATTTTACCAACTTTAGGATGAGTATTAAACGGCAAAACGATTGGTTCTTAACGGAAGGAGAAGTACGCATCGATGAAGCGCAAGTATTCAATATGCAGCAGTTAATGCAATTATTGGGAACCACCCCTGGGCGATTTATCCCGCTGGCAGATGGGCAGTTCCTGGCGTTGACGGATGAATTTCGTAAACGCATGGATGAATTACGAGCCTATTCAGATAAATCCGGCAAGGGAATGCGCATCCACCCCTTAGCAGCCCTGACCATGGAAGACTGGCTGGATGAGGTTGGTGAATTAAAATCTGATCAGCATTGGCAAGCGCACGTTCGTCGGCTGAAGGAATGCCAATCCATTGAACCTGTCATCCCTTCAACCCTACAAGCTGAACTACGGGATTACCAAATTGCAGGATTTCAGTGGTTAGCCCGTCTTGCCCATTGGGGGGTGGGGGCTTGTCTTGCTGATGATATGGGTTTGGGTAAAACCCTGCAATCCCTTGCCTTAATTTTGACCCGAGCCCCCCAAGGACCTACTTTAATTGTGGCTCCCACATCGGTAGGGATGAATTGGATTGCTGAGAGTCAACGGTTCGCCCCCACCCTGAATCCACTGCAATTTGGCAGCAGCACCAGCGATCGCCAAAAACTTCTGGATCAATTAAAGCCATTTGATTTACTAGTCTGTAGTTATGGATTACTACAACAGGAGGAAGTTGCAGAAAAACTCGCCAAAGTCCAGTGGCAAACAATTGTCTTGGATGAAGCTCAATCAATTAAAAACTTTGCCACCAAGCGGTCCCAAGCAGCAATGAACCTCCAGGGAGGCTTTAAATTATTAACCACCGGTACCCCCATCGAAAACCATTTGGGGGAATTATGGAACCTATTCCGGTTTATCAATCCTGGATTATTAGGTTCTTTAGAAAAATTCAACCAGGAATTTGCCGTTCCAATTGAACGAAACCAGGATAAAGTAGCCCGTAATCGCTTGAAAAAATTAATCCAACCCTTTCTCCTCCGTCGTACCAAGAACCAAGTACTGCAAGAACTTCCCTCCCGGACTGAAATCTTATTACATGTAGAGTTAAGTCAGGAAGAAAAGGCATTTTATGAAGCCCTACGACGGGAAGCCATGAATAAATTACATGATAGTGATGCGGTAGCTGGTGCAAAATACTTACAAGTATTAACTGAAATCATGAAACTACGTCGTGCCTGTTGCAACAGCCGTTTGGTGAATCCAGCTATCAATCTGGGGAGTGCAAAGTTGCAATTGTTTGGTGAAGTGTTGACAGAACTCCTAGATAATAACCATAAAGCATTGGTTTTCAGTCAATTTGTTGATCACTTGTATTGTATCCGGGAGTATCTGGATGAAAAACAAATTAACTACCACTATTTAGATGGTAGTACCCCAGCCAATGAGCGTCAAACAAGAGTGAATGCGTTTCAATCGGGGGAGGGAGATGTGTTTTTGATCAGTCTGAAGGCTGGTGGAACTGGACTAAATTTGACTGCAGCCGACTATGTGATCCATATGGATCCCTGGTGGAACCCAGCTGTCGAAGATCAAGCCAGCGATCGCGCCCATCGAATTGGTCAGCAACGCCCTGTTACAATTTATCGATTGGTGGCAAAAGATACGATTGAGGAGAAAATTGTGAATATGCATCAAAGTAAACGCGACTTGGCTGATAGCCTGCTAGAAGGGGCGGATGTGAGCGGGAAAGTCTCCACTGATGAACTGTTACGACTGATTAGTAATTGATGGGATGGATGAGTCCATCTGCCACTGCTGCATCAAACTTTTCACCATAAGAGGGTGGATTACTTTTTATATAGGTATCCAATTTTATGAATCGAACCAGAAGGGTTATTCAGTTTCAATGATATAGTGAAATTGAACCTTGCTTGACAAATAAATCATCCGTACTATGACAATTGTGGATTCAAAGGGACGGTTATTGGGTAAAGTCAGCCTCTTAGATATAGGGGCTGGATTGGTTATTTTTACCGTAATCCTGGGAATTTTTTTCTTTCCAGGGACATCTGGTTCAGTGGCTCAGTTAGGGGTGGAAACTAAAAATGTTGAAGTTGATATGGCATTGCGGGGGTTAATCGTCACCAACCCGTCTGCACTGTTGGCAACCTTGAAAACCCAAAGCACCTTAAATGTTATTATTCGGAACCAGCCCTCAGGGCAACTGCAAATTAAGGGGGTGCAGCCCCTACCCCGCAGCGTAGCGGTTCCCCAGCCCGATGGCACGGTGAAATCCTACCCTGATCCTCGACCGGAACTAGCCTATACCATGGATTTTATATTAACCATGACGGGGAAAGCCCAAGTGACAACCAGTGGGGTGGTGATTGCCAACAGCAAAATCAAGCTAGGTACCCCAATTGAAGTTGAAGGGTCTGATTATAATTTGATGGGTTCAGTGGTGGGTCTACGGGTTCAGTAGTGGAAGTTGTGGTAACCGGTATAGGGCTTTCCACTGCTCTGGGGAACCGAAACCAAACCTGGAACAGGTTATTAATGGGACAAAGCGGGATCAGAGTTGCTCAACCGTTTTCTGAATTGGGTGCCCGTCCCCTGGCTCTCATTGGCAATCAACCGGCAGACTTGAATACCCTACTCGAAACCACAGTTGAAGCCGCCCTAGAGGATGCCCAACTCACCTTGCCATTACCCGACTGTGCCGTCGTCATCGGTTCTAGTCGTAGTCATCAGGGACAGTGGGAAACCTGGGCAAAGTCTATGGGAAAATCACCCTGTTTAACCCAACTCCCCCCTTGGTTAGACACTCTTCCCCACATGCCTGCGGTTTCGGTTGCCCGATCTTTACAGTCCACCCAGCCGGTTTTAGCCCCCATGGCTGCCTGTGCTACGGGGTTGTGGGCGATCGCCCGGGGTTACGAGTTAATTCGGTCAGGATATTGTCAACGAGCCATCGTAGGAGCCATTGAAACACCCATTACCCCATTGACACTCATTGGATTTCAACGCATGGGTGCCCTGGCATCCACAGGGGCATATCCCTTTGACCGACAACGGCAGGGGTTAGTCTTAGGGGAAGGCTCAGCTTTATTCGTATTAGAAACACTGAATTTAGCTGAACATCGATCCGTTGTTCCCTATGGACAGATCCTAGGATTTGGTTTAACCGCTGACGGCTACCATGTTAGTGCTCCGGATATTGGGGGTCAATCAGCCATTATTGCTGTTCACCACTGCCTAGCCCGGAGTGGATTAGAAAGGGATGCAATCCACTATATCCACGCCCATGGAACCGGTACACTTTTAAATGATGAAAACGAAGCTCAATTGATCCACCATTTATTTTCCAACTCCGTTGCCATTAGTTCAACAAAAGGTGCCACTGGTCATACCATTGGTGCTTCCGGAGCATTAGGCACTGCATTTTGTTTATTAGCCCTACGGCATCAAATCTGTCCCCCTTCAGTAGGACTCACCCATTCAGAATTTCCCCTTAATTTCATTAAAGTGGGCACAAAGCTTTCCCGTCCCCTAGATCAAGTACTATGTTTCAGTTTTGGATTTGGGGGACAAAACGCGGTATTGGCACTGGGAAGATCCCCTTAAATCATTCATTCTTCATGATTGCTTGAACTCTAACTATGGCATTATTACACGGCACTTGGATTCCCAAAAACCAAACCCAAGGTTATTTATTCATTTGGGGAGAAGTTTGGCACCGCTTTGAACCACTGGTTGCTCACCAGATTCACCCGTACCCTTTTACCATGGCTGGGGATGAACTTATCAACTGGCTTGATCATTCATTGAATCTGGGAGCCGTTCCCACCCAATTCACCAGTCAACTCCTGTCCTTGCCATCGATTATTGAAAAAGATACCCTACAACCCCAACACTCCACCCATCCTACCGATGATTACAGTCTCTATCCCTGGCACATTAGTGGATTGGTCCTACAGCCCGCCGATGCCATTTTGTTTCTCAATCGGTTACCCTTATCCCCGTTGAATGGGGAAACAACCTGGTTAGGGGATGATCTACGTTTTTGGATCCATATGGGGCGGTGGTGCTTGGATTTAGTATCCCGTGGACAGTTTCTACCCACCTTAGATACGGATTCATCCCCCAATGGTGCTGTTGCCCATTGGCAACCGTTTCTCAACGGCACCACTGACCTTGCTCGCTTACAGCAGTTTGAACGGCAAATGCCCATGGTGTGTCGGATGTATGCTCCATTCCCCCACTCTGATCCCGTGGTGATGCCCCCACCCCCGTCCCCATCATTCATGGCATCCATCAATTTTGAAGCCATAACAGTTACCATACCGCCCCCTACCGTTCACATATTACGTTCATTTCTAAGTTCTATAGTGGATAGTATGGTACGACAAGTGGGTAAAACCCAAACCTTTCCCAAGGCAAGTGGAATCTCCCGGCAGTGGTTGCAAGCATTAGGGGGGGAGAAAGGGGAATTTACCGCCGATGCCCTATCCCTATCTCGGTTGAAAACCACCTTATCCAATTGGGCTATCCCCCTCAGTGACGAATTGGGGGTAATTAATCAATTCCGGGTTGGTTTCAAACTACTCCCCCCCACCCATCATTCAGGACAATGGTCTTTAGAGTATGGACTGCAATCCATCCATGATCCTGGGTTTTGGGTGGATGCTGCAACAGTATGGCGGCATCCGGTGGATGAATTCCTGTATCAGGGGCAGACACTCCATCAACCGCAAGAAACCTTACTCAAGGGGTTAGGGTTAGCAGCTAAATTTTTCAATACCGCCCATAACCCCATAGACCATAGCCTTGAGGAACCTTTTCCAACCCATACCTGGCTTACTCCCCATCAGGTCTATGAATTGATTCAGTCCACTGCAAAGCGACTGCAGGAAAATGGACTTGGGGTAATTTTGCCCCCCGGGTTAGCCACTGGAGAAGATCGATCCAATCGGTTAGGATTAAGCATCGAGGTTGCCCCGTTCACCCAACGCCCATCCCAAGACCTAGGTTTACAGCATTTGTTACAATTTCACTGGCAATTGTCAATTGGTGGACACACAGTGACCAGGGATGAATTTGAACAATTCGCATCCCTCAACATCCCTTTAGTCAATATCCGTGGAGAATGGGTAGAGCTTCGTTCCCAAGATATTCGAGCCGCTCGAGATTTTTTTAATCGAAAAGAACACACGAAACTAACCCTAGAAGATGTGCTACGAATTAGTACGGGAGAGGCACCGACCCTTGGCAAGTTACCCATTGTTAACTTTAGCGCCACTGGTTCCCTAGAGCAATTAGTCACCACATTAACAGGGAGTCAGGGGGTAGAACCCATCGAAACCCCCCTTGGTTTTTGTGGGGATCTGCGTCCTTACCAAGCTAAAGGGGTGGGTTGGCTGATATTTTTGAATCATTGGGGATTGGGGGCTTGTCTGGCAGATGACATGGGGTTAGGTAAAACCATCCAATTGATTGCTTTTTTAGTGTATTTACAAACCCACAACCAACTAAACCGTCCATTTTTATTGATTTGTCCTACTTCCGTATTAGGAAACTGGCAACGAGAGGTGAAAAAATTTGCCCCTCAGTTGGTCACTTTAGTCCACCACGGGGATAAACGTAGTCGGGGGGAGTTACTCACGGGGATGGGTAAAACCGTTAACCTGGTGATTACCAGCTATTCCTTAGCCTATCGGGATTGTGACACCTTACAAGGGATCAATTGGCAGGGGGTTGTCTTAGATGAAGCACAAAATATTAAAAATGCTGACTCCATGCAGGCTCAAGCGGTGAGAAAAATAACCCTAGGGGGGCGAGGTGATCCAACCCCCCCTTCATCATCCGTCCACCAACCAGAAGGTGATTGTGCCATCCGTTGCCGCATTGCCCTCACCGGTACTCCCTTGGAAAATCGGTTAACAGAACTTTGGTCAATTATGGATTTCCTCAATCCTGGGTATTTAGGTTCTCGCAACTTTTTCCAACGACGATTTGCCATACCAATTGAACGATATGGTGATACAGCTTCACTAAAAACATTGCGATCGCTCATACAGCCATTCATTCTCCGTCGCTTAAAGAGCGATCGCCAAATCATTCAGGATTTACCCAACAAACAGGAAATACCAGTCTTTTGTGGTCTTACCACTGAACAAGCCACTCTTTATCAATCTATTGTGCACAGCACCTTAGTGGAAATTGAATCAACCCGCGGGATTCAACGTTGTGGTCTAATTTTGGGATTATTGGTGAAACTCAAGCAAGTTTGTAACCATCCAGCCTTGTTCCATAAAGAAGGTCTACCGTTTTCATCCCCTACCCACCTCCAATTTCTATCCCGTTCCACAAAGTTACAACGATTAGTGGAGATGTTAGCAGAACTATTGAGTCAAACCCAGGGCATTCAAGGGGATCGGGCTTTAATTTTTACTCAATTTGCTGAATGGGGAAAACAACTCAAACCCCTATTAGAACTTTATTTGAAGCAGGAGGTATTATTGTTGTACGGCGGTGTCACAAAAAAACAACGGGAAGCCATGATTGATCGATTTCAACATGATCCCCAGGGACCCCGGATATTTATTTTATCCTTAAAAGCTGGTGGAGTAGGGTTAAACCTCACCCGAGCCAATCATGTATTCCATTACGATCGTTGGTGGAACCCCGCAGTGGAAAATCAAGCCACTGACCGAGCATTCCGGATTGGACAAACTCGGAATGTACAAGTTCATAAATTTGTATGTAGCGGAACCTTAGAGGAAAAAATTCATGACCTAATTGCCAGTAAACAAAGTTTGGCTGAACAAGTTGTGGGGGTTGGAGAAAACTGGTTGACGGAATTGAACACAGATCAATTGAGGGATCTGTTGTTGCTAGACCGGAATGCAGTGATTGAAGCTGACTAACGAAAGAGTCCTCAGACTAGGGATGGTTTTAATTCAATGAAATTTAAAAGAGATGGAAACGACATGAAGGATTTTAGTTAAGCTGAAATATCATCCATATTGCCACTCAGCTCAATCTTGAATCTAACCATCGCCCCTTGAATTTGGCTTTGTAATTCATAATACCGTTTAATCATTGAGCGACTATTTAGTTTAACCGCCTCCTCAGTATGGAACAACCCGTGAATTTGACGCAGGAGTTGTTCAATTTCCCTTGCTTCTGCTGATGCTTGGCTCAATCCAAACATAGCCAGAGAACCAGCAAATTTATGGGCAATTTGGACAGCATTTTCATATAATTCATCTGGTAGTTCCCCTTGTGTAATGCCCATAATGGCTTTCTCTAGCACACCAATCCGCTCCAATGCCCTATCCCTTAACTGGGTCTTCCACAAATGTTGGACATGGTAACGAACCTCTAGGGACAATGGGTCTTCACCATCAACTAATTTATCATCACCACAGGAAGGCTTCTCAGATGGCAAGGGAGGTTTACTCAGTCGATACCCCATTCCATACACGGTCTCTAGAATATCTTCAACTCCAAAGGACTTTAATTTATACCGTAGTCGTTTAATATGCGTTCTCACAGTCTCTTCACTGGGAAAGTCGGCGAAATCCCACAGACTTTGTAAGATGGCATCACTCTTGAAAATCCGTTTGGGATTGCGTAAAAACAACTCCAAAAGTCCAAACTCTTTAGGGGTAAGGGTTAAAGGCGAGTTATCATAACTTACTGCTAAGGTAGATGGGTCAAGTTGTAACTTACCCCAAATTAATAGGGGACTACCAGAATCATGGGAACGTCTCAGCAATGCCCTGACCCGGGATAGTAGTTCATCATGATGAAATGGTTTCGTTAGATAATCATCAGCACCGCTGTCCAGTGCATTGACTTTCACTGAAATGTCCGCCTGAGCGGTTAACATCAAAATGGGAGTAGTGAATTTGGATTGACGTAATTTCTGACATAGATGAACTCCATTCAACTTTGGTAACTGGACATCTAAAATAATTAAGTCATAGGGAGCAGCTTCGGCATAGTCAAACCCTTCTTTCCCATCCCTTGCTATGTCAACTGCATACCGTCTGGCTGACAGTTGTTTTTTTAAGATATCTGATACAAACTCATCATCTTCCACAATTAAGATGCGCATGACTAAAAAGATTGAATCAACGATATTTGGAAATTGTATACTATGATTTTAGTCACTATATCAATACTTGGGTCAAACCGATCATGGAATGTGGTTGATTATAACTGTAAGTTTAGGGCATTGATGTTATTTCTACCCCTCTGTCTATGGTTGTCAGGATGTCAACCGATGGTGACGAAAGGGGTACCAGCGAAGGTACAGAGGATTATCAGCGGTGATACCCTAGAAGTGGTAGGCACTGGATCCCGGGTAAACTATGGGGAAATAGTCCATTTGATTGGAATAGATGCCCCTGAATTGGGTCAAAGCCCTTGGGATCAAGCATCACGAGCATTTTTAAGTCAGAAAATAATACTGGATCATCCAACGGTTATTTTAGAGATGGATCAGCAACCCATGGAGGGCGACCGCCGTCTTGCCTATGTTTGGATTGGGAAAACCCTATTGAATGAAGCCATTTTAGCGGAGGGTCAGGCTTTGGCAGTTGTTAAATCTCCGAATATGCGGTACTCCCAACGGCTTTTGAATGCCCAAGACCGTGCCCGGCAGATTGGGCTTGGCATTTGGAATCCCGATTCCCCCCTTCGTACTACTCCCCATCAATTTCGTCGTCAACCGGTTCATGGTGGTTTTCAGAGGGATTGGCAGGCGTGGGCAGTTGGGGGTAGAAACTACCATTGACAAAATTAGATAAAATTTGTAATCCTTGGTGGGCTGACTTTTCTGGATGGAATTGAACAGCAACCAAGTTTTGATTAGTCGGTTGACGTGGGTCTCCAGCATAGGCGATCGCTGCAGTGACCTGTTGACTACCGTGGGTAGTGGTAGCGGCAACCAATGTTACATCAGCAGGGACACCATGGTAGGAATGGACAAAATAAACCCAGGAATCGGGCTTTAGCCCTTTCCAGACGGGAAGATGGGGTTGGGACACTTGCAACTGATTCCAACCCATGTGGGGGATGGTCAGTCCGGGCTCTGGCATAAACCGTCGTACTATCCCGGATATGACCCCAAGTCCCGATTCCTGCCCCTCTTCGCTACCATCAAATAAAATTTGCAGCCCTAAACAGATCCCTAAAAAAGGTTTACCACTGGCAATCACATCCAGAATGGGAGAAATCAACTGACGAGAACGGAGGTGGCGCATGGCGGGGTCAAATGCTCCCACCCCCGGCAGTACCACTCCATCAGCAGTGGCTATCTCTTTGGGGTCATGGGTTACTTTCGGGATGCTGCCAGTCATTTCCAACCCTTTACAAACGGAATGGAGATTTCCCATGTCATAGTCAATTATGGCGATTACTGGCAAGTCTTACCTCTCACTATTTTTCCAGTTTAGAGTTCCTTTTAGTCAACTAAATGCTATATCCGCAAGACCCAAGTAGCTGATTCCCAAGGGACTAATGAAGAATCGACAGGGGAGAACCTCTACCCCTTGAGCCATAGCGTTCCTTAAAAGCATACCATAGGTGGGATCGGCAGTATCTCCTGGGGCAAAACGACGGCAGTCTCCCCGATTGATAAAGTACAGCATCACAGCCCGACAGTCAGGCGGCAGCATCATTAGCTCCCGTAAATGTTTTTGTCCACGGGTTGTGACCGTATCTGGGAAAAGAGCCAAATCCCCCTGTGACCAAGTAGTATTTTTGATCTCCAAATAGATGGGACGTTCCCCCGGTTCTCCCGTTAATAATAAATCAATCCGACTTTTGCCATCTTGTCCATAGGCAACCTCCCATTGAATTTGGATAATAGTACCAAGCTCGGGGATAAGTTGATGTTGAATAGCCAATTGAACTACCCGATTTGGTAAAGCAGTATTAATTCCCACCCAAACAGGACAATCATTATCCCCCTGCTTGACTTCTATCATTTCCCATGTGTATGCCAATTTGCGTTTCGGGTTCTGATGATGGGAAACCTGCACCCTGCTACCCACTTCGCAAACCCCGGTCATCGGTCCCGTATTGGGGCAGTGGGCTGTGATCACTTCTCCTGATTCAAGTTGAATATCTGCTAAAAACCGCTGATACCGTTTTATTAAATACCCTTGTAATAAAGGAGGATAGGAATAAATTAAGGGTGACATGGTGACGAATAAAAAAAAGATTTTATCCAACTGTAACGAATTGGGGTGTCAATAAACGTAACTGCTGCCACCGTGGTATTTCCTTAAGTAAAAATGGGTCAAGTGGGTTGTAAACCCCCTTAATTTATTACCCACTAAAGCTCCCCGGGTAGGATTCGAACCTACGACCAATCGATTAACAGTCGACCGCTCTACCACTGAGCTACCGAGGAATATATCTTAAATGTAATCGTATTTGATACCCTTTGACAATAGTTTTTTAGGGTTTTCTGATAAATTCCCTAACCATCTTCCACCATTCAACGGAGTCTTCAGTTTATAAGGATTGGTGACCAGCCATACTTCGACCGACTGAGGCTAAATCTAGTTGGTCAATTTCACTCATATATGTGAATTCACCATTACTCATCACCAGTAGGCGATCGCACAGTTTAAGTAATTCATCCAAGTCTTCGCTCACCAGTAAAATTGCCACCCCTCGATTACGGGCATCCAAAATTTGATTATGGATATAGTCTACAGCTCCGAAATCAAGACCAGTGCATGGGTTGGCAGCAATCAACAAATTAATAGACTTTGCCGACAATTCCCGTGCCAACACGGTGCGTTGAATATTCCCACCGGATAAAGTACCAACTGGGGTGTCTGGGGAAGGGGTTTTAATTTGAAACATAGCAATCAGTCGTTTAGCTTCATTGCGAATTGCATGGAATAGTAACCAAAAGCCATGGGATTGGGGAGGGCGATCAAATGTCCGAAAAGCTAAATTTTCAGCAACGCTCATATCAGGAACACAGGCATTTCGGAGGGGTTCTTCCGGCAATACAAAAACACGATGGTTATACATTGCTGAACGGATAGCAGTATAGGGTGTGCCATTTACTCGGATACTGCCGTCAATCACCGTTCGTTGTCCAGCGAGTACTTCCACCAACTCCCGCTGTCCATTTCCAGAAACTCCGGCGACCCCAACTATTTCACCACGATGAACTGCAAAACTTATATCCGCAACAGCCGGCAAACCATTATCCTTACTTACCCTTAACCGTTCAATTTCCAATATGGGAACCCGTAGATCAGTTTTTACCTTTTTAAGGGTAACCGGCTCCCGTTTTTCACCAATCATCATTTCTGCCATATCATTAACTGACAAATCGGTAACCAACCCTGAACCAACCCATTTCCCCTTCCGTAAGACCGTAACTTCATCAATAAAAGTAGTCACCTCCCTGAATTTATGGGAAATCATGAGCACACTCAACTGATGTTGATCAACTTGGACTCTCAATAACCCCAAAACTTCATCAGCTTCAGATGGGGTTAGAACAGAAGTTGGCTCATCCAAAATTAAGATCTTGTTCTGGAGATACAGTTGTTTGAGTATTTCTAACTTTTGTTTCTGTCCTGCTGCTAACTGGGCAACCGGAGAATGAAGAGGTAATTGAAAAGGAGCGATGGACATAAAGTCCTCTAAGGCTGACAGTTCTTTTCGCCAATTGATGACGAATGGGCTATCAAAACGTGACATGATCAGATTCTCGGCAACAGTCATTGCCGGGACAGAGGTAAAATGTTGATAGACCATTCCTAACCCATATTGATGGGCATTACGGGGGCTGTCGATGGAATGCAACTGATGATCAATGTAGATTTGACCCGCTGTAGGCTGGTAAAACCCCATAACACATTTCACCAAGGTGCTTTTCCCGGCTCCATTTTCACCAAGTAACGCATGGAAAGTAGCGGGCTTTAAGGTCATTGATACGTGATCAAGGGCTGTAAAGGAACCAAACTGCTTGGTGAGGTTGACTACTTTTAATTCAGGGGGTAGGGAAGCAACGGCATGATTCATTGGTAAACTAGGTAAAAGTGATTGGAGATAGGTTAGGAAATGGCATCCATGAGGGTAACAGAACTTGCGACCGCGCCAAATACTCCATGTTGCATTTTTACCATTTCGAGGGCAGCTAGGTGGTTATTATAATTGGTTGCAGCGGTGCAATCGGACAGAATCAAGCATTCGTAACCCCGGTCGTTGGCATCACGCAGGGTGGTGTGGACACAAACATCAGTTGTGATGCCAGCTAAAATGATATTTTGGATCCCCTTGCGACTCAGAATTAAATCAAGATCTGTGGCATAAAATGATCCTTTTCCTGGTTTGTCAATAATTACTTCCCCTGGGTGGGGGGCAAGTTCGGGAATAATCTCCCAACCCGGTTCTCCCCGTACTAGGATCTTGCCGCAAGGTCCCGGATCTCCAATACCGGCTCCAATTTGTCGCGATCGCCATTGTTTATTTGCTGGCAGGTCAGATAAATCAGGACGATGACCTTCACGGGTATGCATAATGGGAAATCCCCGGATGCGCATAAAAGCTAATAGTTTTTTTAACGGTTCAATTGGAGATCGGGTGAGGGACAGGTCATACCCCATTTGATCCACATAACCTCCCTGACCACAAAAGTCTATTTGCATGTCAATGATGAGCAGGACGGTGTTTTCAGTCCGTAAGTCTCCATTATACGGATAGGGATAGGGTTCGGATTTGATATAAAGGGACATATAAATTAAGGTTGGAAAAATGATCTTCTATTGGATTATAGAAGGATTCTTTGAATCCGAATCATAGGAATGGTCTTCCCTTCCGAAATATAAAACTGTCAACAAATGGGTATGTTCCCCCCATAGCTTGTTTCCAGGGGTTTGATTGGCTCAAATAGCCATGGGAATGACCCTGGAAGATAGCTGAATTGTTAAACTTCCATCACATCTGTCCCTCCCCCCTTGGTTGGACTCAGTCCTCCACTGAAACCTGTGTGGAAGCGACGATGGCAATTGCCCGTTCACTCTTAAAATTAAACGAACTACGATGTTGAGGGGTAGAACCAAGTTTTTGAAGGGCATCCCGATGGTTTTGGGTGCCATAGCCCTTATTAGAGGCTAAATCATAACCTGGATAACGGCGATCCATCCGAACCATGAGGTCATCTCGCCAAACCTTAGCAATAATACTAGCAGCAGCAATAATAACAGACTCGCGATCCCCTTTGACCCAGGTTTTTTGCTCCATGGATAGACCCGGAATAGGTTGATTCCCATCGACTAAACAACAAGTGGGAATAGGTTGGAGTTTGATCACCGCCCGTTGCATCGCCAACAAGGAAGCCCGCAAAATATTAAGGCGATCAATTTCTACCGTTGAAGCAACCCCAATTTGATAATTGGTTGCAATTACTTTAATTTGACGAGCCAAAACCTCACGACGAACTGGGGTTAATAATTTACTATCAGTAACCCCAATCTCCAGTAATTTCTCATCGCCGCCCACAGGTAAAACTACTGCGGCTGCCACCACGGGTCCAAATAGACATCCTCGCCCTACTTCATCTACTCCGGCATGGTTAGACATTTTCCAAATAGGGGCGTAACTTTACATTGAATCCTCCACCACCGAGGAAGGACGGCGGCGGCGGCGGCGGGTACTATCTTCCGTGGTATCCTCTCCCTCCACCAACGAACCCCCATCCATGAGGGGAGTAGTTGCTGGCTTTACGTCTTTTTCAGGTTCTGGGGACACCAAAGAGCCACCATTGATGATCAAGGGCAGTTCAGGGAGTTCGGCAGAGACTGCTAATGTCCTACTTCGGGTTAGGGGACGATTAACATTAATTTCAGTCACCGACAACGGAGCCTGACCGGGTAAAATAACTGAAACCAGTGTGTTACGGGGATCTTTAACTTCCATAGTAGTCATTGCTAAGGGCGAAATACCCATGATGGCATAAACCTCTTGCTCATCCTGAGTCATTTCTACGGAGACCACTTCCAATGGCTCAGCCGGGGTGGGTGGGATAATTTCCCTACGAGATACGCGAGTCCGCTCTGGTTTCTCCGTTCGAATGTCAGGAATCGACAGTTCTTCATCGGCAGGAAACAGATCACTCTCTTCAGAAACCCCTTCAAGTCCAGCAGGAATTGGCGCCCTTGACCCACTTTCCACCCTTCTTTTTTTTCTGCTACGACCATTCACCCCCCCTTTTTCCTGATAACTGGGGTGGTGCATTAAATCCAATGGATGTCCATCCGCCATTCCCTCTAATCCAAACCCCAAGTCTTCAGCCCCAGTATTTTCCCCCAAACCATCCCGATATTCTTCGGGTTGTGATGATTTGCGGCTATTTCGATGGGATAGCCTAGATTCACCCATCCGTTCTAGGGATTCTCCGTCAATATCATCAGAATCATCGGGTAAATGAACTAAATGTCCTAATCCAGCACATTGGGGACAAGGGCGACCAAACAGTTCATAAATATTTTGTCCTTGGCGTTTCCGCGTCAACTCCACCAATCCTAATTCAGACAACTGGGAAATCTGGGGACGAGCCTTGTCGGATCGTAGTGCTTTGTTGAAGTGCTCAATTACTTGAAGTTGATCTCTACGGGTATCCATGTCAATAAAGTCTACGATAATCACACCAGCCAAATTTCTGAGACGAAGTTGACGGGCAATTTCGGTGGCAGCTTCACAATTGGTCCATAGTACGGTTTCCCTGGCGGTGGAGGAACGTGTAAACGAGCCAGAGTTCACATCAATGACGGTTAATGCCTCAGTAGGCTGAATGATGATATACCCACCAGATGGTAAATCCACCCGGGGTTTAAGTGCTTCTCGAATGGCTGCGTTAACACGGAAAAACTCTAATATGGATGTACGTTCTCGGTGGTGATCCACCAATACACCTTGGGGTGATTTTCCACTACTCCAATTCATCAGATGCTGTTTTACCCGTTTAATCCCTGTGGGGGTGTCTACAACAATTCGATTAACATCACTACTATAGACATCCCGCAACACCCGTTGAATAAAATCATCATCTCGGTTTAATAAGGCGGGCGGACGGGTGGATAATGCTTCTTGTTGAATCACTTCCCACTGTTTTTGTAGAAATTCTAAATCTTCTAAAATACCATCTTCCCCTACCCCTTCAGCTTCTGTTCTGACCAATAAACCCAT
>CAIUCS010000014.1 GCA_903897715.1 uncultured Synechococcales cyanobacterium | reverse complement strand
TGAATCGGCAGTTCGTTATGTGCGGGAGGGAGACCGGTTAGCTAACGGTCAAGTTTTGGTGAAACGAATTGAAATAGTGGGAATTTCTGAACCATTTGTAGTGTTGGAACAATCAGGGGTGGAAGTCATCAAGATGATTGAGAAAGGTACTGATAAGGTTGCAAGTTAACTCCTTGTTTTTTCTGTCGTCTGGCACATTCCGTTAATGAGATTATGATTCCGACCATGGCAAAGGCGATCGCCCTATTTGATATTGATGGTGTGGTGAGAGATGTATCAACATCCTATCGTCAAGCATTAATTGACACAGTGAACCACTTTACCCAGGGTGCCTACTCTCCCTCCCAGATGGAGATTGATCAACTCAAAACAGAGGGACTGTGGAATAATGATTGGGAGGCATCCCAGGAACTCATTCGTCGATATTTTATCAATCAGGCACAACTGCCCCCAATGATTGATTTTGCCCAACTAGTTAGCTTTTTTCAACACCAGTATTGGGGACCGGATCCGCAACACTGTACTGGATACATTTGTCAAGAATCTGTCTTAATGTCCTATGATTATTTGTCCCAATTAACAGATGAAGGGATATTTTGGGGATTTTTTAGTGGGGCAGAACGACCATCAGCCGAGTATGTTCTGCAAACGCGTTTAGGTACGGAAAGTCCAGTGCTAGTTGCAATGGAAGATGCACCTGGCAAGCCCGATCCCACTGGGTTATTAATGGCTTTAGCACAATTAGAATCAAATTGGGATGATAATCGACCCGTGGTCTATGTGGGGGATACGGTCGCTGATATGATGGTGATTAATAATGTTCGTGAACGCTATCCCCAACGCCGATGGGTTGGGGTGGGTGTCATTCCTCCCCATGCCCACAATCGTAGTGCTTCCTACCTCCAAAATTTGCGTAACGCTGGCGCAGTCAAGGTTGTCCAACATGTACACGAATTAACCCCAGATTTGATTTACAGTCTGTTTAAGAACGGTTAAATTGATGATAATCAATTCATGTGTCCACCTTGTTCAATGAAACCTATGGAATTAAAGTCCCTTATTCGTGACATACCAGATTTCCCCAAACCAGGTATTTTGTTTCGTGATATTACCACCCTGCTGGGAGATGCTAAGGGTTTAAGTCAGACCATCGACCGATTTACTGACTTGTGCCGTCCTATGGGGGCTGATTATATTGTCGGAATGGAATCCAGGGGGTTTATTTTTGGAGTGCCCCTTGCCTATAACCTTAAAGTCGGCTTTGTACCTGTTCGTAAGCCAGGAAAATTACCTGCAGCCATCCATAGTGTTGAATATGCTTTAGAGTATGGCAGCGATCGCTTGGAAATCCATCAGGATGCCTTACCAGTTGGCAGTAAGGTACTCATTGTGGATGACTTAATTGCAACAGGGGGGACTGCCGCCGCTACCGTTGAATTATTAGAGAAAGCAGAGGTTAATTTGGTAGGGTTTGGGTTCATTGTTGAGTTATTAGACCTTCAGGGACGGGAGAAACTACCTGACGTCCCTATTATTTCTCTGGTGCAGTACTGAAGTTGCAAACTTTTACCCTTAGAAGGGAGTTGCCATTTGCCTCCCTTCATCCATTAAGTACTCAAAAAAAGCACGGGCAACCACTGAAAGTTGTTTGCCATTGGGATAAAGAACATACCAATACCGACGGATCGGGAAGCCCTCCACGTCTAAAATGGTTATTTGACTATTGGCAGTGTCCATGGTAAGGGTATGACGAGATAATACAGAAATGCCCAATCCAACGGCGATCGCTTGTTTGATTGCTTCATTGCTCCCCAATTCGAGACGTACATTCACCAAGACACCAAACTTCTCCAGAAGTTTCTGGGCTGCTTCCCTCGTCCCAGAACCAGGCTCCCGCATAATGAATGACTGCCCAGTAAGTTGTTTAATAGAAATATTCTTTTCACCCGCCAAGGGATGATCCGCCGAAGCAACTACCACCAATGGGTTCTCTAGAAATGGATGGCAACTGACATCTAAACTTTCAGGGGGATGGCTAATGATATAGAGGTCATCCAGATTTTGAACGATTCGATCGATTAAACGTTCATGATTAGTAACTTTTAAGGAAACATCAATCCCTTGATACCGCTGACAGAACGGTGCAAGAATCCGGGGAGCTACATATTTAGCAGTGGTAATTACGGCTAATCGTAGTCGCCCTTGCTTCAATCCCTTCAAGTCAGCTACGGTCATTTCAAATTGATTCAGCTTTTCAAATACCTCACGACAAGTTTCAAATAATTCTTTCCCAGCGGTCGTTAGGTACAAGCGTTTACCAACTTGTTCAAACAAAGGCATCCCCACTGCTTTTGTTAATTGCTTAATTTGCATGGAAACAGTAGGCTGGGTTAAAAATAATTCCTCAGCCGCCCGAGTAAAGCTTCCGTAGCGGGCGGCAGTCTCAAATACTCGTAATTGTTGTAAGGTGGCATTTTTCAATGATAATTCTACCCTCAAGTGGATTGCCAGTTTGTTTTCAATTTACTCTACATGGGTGACCAAGAATTTATTGAGGGAGGATGGCAACAACTTTCGTTGGGTTTCCTCTACCGGGTGCATCCCAATGTTGCAGTCCTCACCCTAACCCCTTCTCCCTTTTTGGGAGAAGGGGTTAGGGGATGAGGGCAAAATTAGGATACCCTCCCCCTACCGAACAAGTGCATCAGCTTTTCCTATCTAGGAGCAATACACTTTATTTCCCTATCCTGACTGCAAGATGCTATGACTTAACCGATCCATAAACGCTCTATGGAATAGTTAAAATCGACCCGTATCCCCGTGGGCAGGCAACTCCAGACAATAACCAGCTCCATAAACCGTCTTAATGTATAAGGGATGGCGAGGATCGGGTTCCAATTTAGTGCGAAGGTGGCGGATATGAACCCGGATTGTTTCAATATCATCGTCTGGATCGTAACCCCACACTTCCCTGAGGATTTCGCTGGGAGAAACAGTCTGACCATGACGTTGAAGCAAGCAATGGAGCAGCTCAAACTCTAAATGGGTCAATTTGACAGTTTCTCCAAACCAAAGAGCCTCAAATCGTTCTGGAATCAGTGTTAGAATACCAAAACTCAAAATTTCATTATGTTTAGCAGCTTGAGGAATACGATCAGTACGACGGAGTAATGCTCTCACCCGTGCCAACATAACTTCCAACTCAAAGGGTTTGGTTAGGTAGTCATCTGCACCGGCATTTAATCCTTCCACTTGGTTTTGGGTCTGAGCAAGGGCTGTTAACATGAGTACTGGGATGTCAGCAGTGCGTTCATCCCGTCGCAACCGTTGACAAACCGTAAACCCATCCACCTTGGGCAGCATGAGATCCAGCATGATTAAATCCGGGTTGAGTTGAAGAGCCAGTGCCTGACCTTTGATTCCATCGTCCGCACGACTAACATCATAACCAGCCATTTCTAGGTTGGTAGCAACAATTTCAGATATTGCTGGGTCATCATCGATGACAAGTATCCGAGGCATTTTCACAAAAAATAAAGAAGTAAAAAGAAGTAATTGAAATAATAAAAATTCAAGGAAGCCAAGAGACTTTACTAGATTTCTATTTATACTTTAATGAATTATGAAGATTTTTCAATGAAAATCTATTGAAAATCTGAAGATGGTTGAATTGACATACTCATCGGACTGAAGCCACGGTGATTCTTGCCGACTCATAGCAACTAGCCGAAGAGGTCTTACGGTCTCTCCCCGTCCGTTTAGAGTCTCCCAATGCCCAATGGCGACTTTATTCTATATTCTTTGCTGCATTCTCATCCCGGTCGTGTTCAGTGTTACAATTCAGGCATCGAACCGACCGAATGTTTAGATCCAATTTACCCCAAAGGACATTTGATTCATTCAAATACTAACGGTGCTGCGAATAGTTGCACTCATGGCGAAACCGCCATCATTCAACTGATAGGGTGGATTTCCAATGATTACATCAAATTGCATCTTCCCTCCAAATATCTCGGCAAGCCCAGTCTTGATGTTGTTGGTATGAATAACGTCCGTTATGGATAAGCCTGGGGGAGCAAGTTTGAGTCAAGCGCAATGGAGGTTTTTCGGTTGGTGGCAGTAGGCAAGTAATCCCCCCGACCAGGTTGACCAGGAAGTTGACCGGGGAGGGATGCTAGGAGTGCTCGATGGGGGAGATGTTTTTCAACTGGGCAATGATGGTTTCGATGATGGATCCCTTTCGCAATAGCCAGGGATTCTTCATAGTGCGCCGCAGTTTGGTGATGAGTTGTACCCCAGTCTGCTGCCAGAGTTGTTTTGCTAACTTTTGCAAAACATAGCCTTTGTCGGCGAAGACCTTGTCGAAGATCTGCCGCAATAGCTTGGGCACAGGAGTTCGGTCATCGGTGTTACCAGAAGTCAGGGTAAAGTTGACCAATTCCCCTTGGTCATTGACGACCAAATGGAGTGTGAAGCCGAAGAACCAGTCCACTGATGTCTGTCCCGCTCAGCTAACAAATCAAACACTTTGTGCTGATTGATGGGGCGATTGTGGCACAAGACTGGT
>CAIUCS010000013.1 GCA_903897715.1 uncultured Synechococcales cyanobacterium | reverse complement strand
TACCCAAATTCCACTTGCAATTAGTGAAGGACTGCTGACAGTCTTAGTCTGGAACTGGTTGCGAACCTATAACCGAGAAGAATTAAAAATTCTAAAAATGATAAAACAGGAATTATAAATTCATGCACTTCAAAAATCAACAATGGTATAACTGGTTACTGATCCTAACGGTGTTCAGTCTGGCGATCGCACCGTTAATCCTGGTGCCCAACTCGGAATTTAGTGGAGCTGATAACCAAGCTGCACAAACCATTCAAGAGATAAACCCCAATTATCAACCTTGGTTTAAACCATTAGTTCAACCAGCCAGTGGTGAAATTGCTTCCTTACTATTTTCACTTCAAGCTGGGTTAGGGGCGGGAGTGATTGGGTATGTCATGGGGCTATATCGGGGTAGACGGGAAGGGAAGATGGAACGGAACACCATCCCCACCTCAGACGGTCTGAGCAAACCAAGGAAAACCGTTAAGGATAATTAGTAGGATGCATCATCACCTCGATACCTATACCTACCAAAATCACCTACGAACTCTTCCACCCCAACAAAAATTAATCTTTGCCTTAGTGGTAATGGGAATTGCTTTGATGACCCATGCCTTTACCCAGGGATTAATCTTTATTTGGCTTACTATTTGGACAGTCTATTATGCAGGTATTCCCTATAAAGTTTACACTTCAACCCTGACTGTCATGATTATATTTTTTCTGACCAGTGTTCCCGCCTTAGTAGTAGAGATTATACCCACTGATCTGCAAACCATGGTACATGCTAAATCCCTTGGGGGGATAGAAATCGGGAATTGGTTTGTTTTTATTAGTCAACCAGGGTTAACACAGGCATTGGAGATGGGCATACGTTCCCTTGCCTGTTTTGCTGGTTTACTATTCATTATTTTTACCATACCATTTACGGATCTATTATCCATTGGTCGTCAATGGCGAGTACCAACCATACTGATTGAATTATTAATGCTAATGTATCGATTTATTTTTATGTTTCTTGATGTTTTGCTACAACTTCAACTGGCACAGCGAGCCAGAGGGGGGTATTGCAACCGGAGACGATGGATGGTTAGTGCAGGGCTATTGGGTAGCCAATTAATGATAAGAACCTTACAGCGATACCAACAGTTTTCAATTGGATTGACAGCCCGGGGATTTAATGGGGATTTACAGGTTTATTCCAACTCGTCTTCTGCTTATTCCCAGCGTTATGCCATTGAATCATTCATTGGGTGTATGGGATTAGTCCTATTGAACTTCATGTATAATCTCATTTTTCACCCCTCTTAAAAAGCAATTGCCCGCCATGTCCCCTCTTTTAGAACTTCAAGGGGTATCCTACACCTACCCCAGTACGCCTCATCCAGCGATTCAAAATCTAACCCTATCTATATTAGCTGGTAAAAAAACAGTCATTCTTGGTCATAATGGCTGTGGTAAGTCCACCCTTTTACTCCTCGCAGATGGACTATTCCCAATTCATACAGGCACAATTTACTGGAAAGGAGAACCTCTCCGTTACCATCCTTCCATCTTAAATCTTTGGCGACAAAGAATCGGATTAACATTCCAAGATCCTGAGCAGCAGCTCATTGCTGCAACGGTGGCGGAGGATATTTCCTATGGATTATTTAATTTATCCCTTCCTAAAACTGAGGTTGCCCTGAGGCTCCATCAAGTGTTAATTGACTTTTCCCTTCAGGATTTGGCTGACCGTCCACTGCATCAACTTAGCCTGGGACAAAAAAGACGAGTGGCACTGGCTGGGGTAATAGCACGAAGACCAGAGTTAGTGTTACTTGATGAACCAACCGCCTATCTGGATCGATGGCAAACCCATCATTTATTCAAAGAACTGGAACGCATTCACGCCAATGGAACAACCTTGGTGATGGCAACCCATGATATTGATCTGGCCTATGCCTGGGCTGATTGGGTGGTTGTGTTACATGAAGGACAATTAATGGTGTCACAACCAGCACTTCAGGTGTTTTCCCAACTGGAGGTATTGAAACAATTAAGGTTAGGTATTCCACTGATATTGGAATACTGGAATAGTTTACCGGATGAGTGGCGGAAAAACCATCTCCCTCCCCGATGGTTTGATAGGTTTAGTATTTAATAAACGGGACTGACGGGGCTCGAACCCGCAACTTTCGCCGTGACAGGGCGATGCTCTAACCAATTGAACTACAGTCCCAAACTGTTTATTTTGAAAATTGATGTATATATATTTTTCCCTACAAGTGATCGTTTTGTCAAATCCTTTTTCATTTTTTCCAGACTTTATAGAAATCCCTTGGGTACATCCCAATTTTGCAGCCCTTACCCTAAATCCAGTTCCCCTTCTCCCTTTTTGGAGGAAGGGGTTAGGGGATGAGGGCAAACTTGCAAAATTGGAATACTAAAGTACTCCTAATGTCACGACAGAAAAAGAGTGAGGTTAAGAAGTAATCTCGCTGAGCGGAATGTCAGCTTTATTGGAACTAAACCCAGATTAAATGAGTCAAAATAATTAAATTAGTTCTATGACTATTCAAGGTCAGTTTGTATGTATAACCGATTTTCACAGTACAACAGCCTGCTTCCATCCGCAACTTTTCTCCATATTTTGGAAACAAATTACAGACATACCCCTTGTCCCAAGTATTTGCAGCTAAATTGATGATACAGATTAAAGCTGAACCCTATATTTACCCTACCAACCCTTTCCTAAGTCTATGTTACCTACATCCTACTACTCCGCCATCATCCAGTTTTCCCAACCTCTCCTACTTACCACCCTTTCTTTTGCCAGCTTTGGGTTGGCACTGTTCTTAACTCCATCTATTCAACCTATTAACTTTAGCATTCATTGGATCGCCCCAGCCCAAGCCCAAACTTTTAATGATGAACAAATTAAGAGTTATGCCAGTGCTTTAATTGAAATTGAGTCCCTCCGCCAATCCATTCTTAAAGAAATGGCAGGGAAAATTGGAGAAACAACCATCCCTGGGTTAAGATGCGATGATCCTAAGTTTTTGGATGCCTTCCCTACCAGTGCTAGAGGGGTAGCCAAAAAATATTGCGATCTATCAAAGGAAATTGTGGAGGAAAAATATAAGCTTACGCCCGAATTATTTAATAAGATCACCATTGAGTTGTCACGGGATCAAGGGTTAAAGGGACGAATTCAGGATGCCATGCGCAGGCTCTCTAGTGAACGGAAACCTTAAGTATATTTACTGTTTTACAGTTTCCATCATTTTGCCTGGTTGAACTAGGAATTCCCTAACAATCTTCACCGTGAAAATAAGGCACTGAATACAAACTACATATTGGATGAAAACACAATTGGAGATGTCTATCCATAAATCGTGGGATGATCAATCACATGCAAGTACAAATAAACAAGATTTACCTATTACTCTCGCAGATAAGGTCAAAATCGATGATTTAATGTCTAAGCGATGGATTAACTTAGACCCATCTGGTTATTTCATCATTTATATCGATCGAGACCAAGGACTAATTTATGCTAACCATTTCACCAATGTGATCAATGAAAAGGGGCTAGCCTGTGATCCTTTAACCGGAGAACCTTTTCCCGTTAAAGGGAAGGTGAATCGTGCTCCTACCGCTACCTTTGTTGGCAGAACCGCTAAAGAGATTTGCATTAAAATATTTGAAGAAACTAGCCCTTGTCCCCTTACCAAACTGGATCACGCAGCCTACCTGGGTCGAGAATTATCCCGTGCAGATTTCGCCTTACGCAATGGTGTAGAGTATATTCAAGATTAGTCCATAGTTTTTTTATTCCCTAGAGCATTCAATTTCATGGTATGGGAACGTTGTGACGGTCGCCACTATAACCAAATCCGAGCAATTCGTTTTGAACGAGGGTTTACTCGTTTTGCACCAGGTTCGGTACTGGTTCATTTAGGAGATACCCAGGTGTTATGCACTGCATCCATTCAGGCTGGTGTACCACGGTTTTTAGAAGGAAAAGGGCAGGGTTGGTTAACGGCTGAATACCGTATGTTGCCTTCTGCTACTTGGCAGCGGCATGAACGAGAAACCTGGAAAATTTCCGGTCGCACCCAGGAAATTCAACGATTGATTGGTCGGAGTTTAAGGGCAGCGCTGGATTTGTCCATGTTGGGGGAGCGTACTTTAGTGATTGATGCCGATGTGTTACAAGCGGATGCCGGCACTCGCACAACTGCAATTACAGGGGGGTATGTTGCTCTCCATGATGCGGTACACCATTTAATCAAACTGGGAGAATTAGAACAATCCCCCATCTGTCAGCAAATTGCAGCAGTTTCCGTTGGATTATTGGACTCTCAGGCAATGCTTGACCTTAATTATGCGGAGGATGTAGCGGCTGACGTGGACTTTAATGTAGTGATGAATGATACTTTTGAGATCATCGAACTTCAGGGTACGGCAGAGATCAAAAGTTTTAGTCGTTGCCAATTAAATCATTTATTAGATTTGGCTGAACAAGGAATTCAAACATTACTCACTGCACAAAAAATGGCTTTAGATAATAGTTTGTAGGGCGTGATATGGAAATCACAGAAGAATTATCACTGTACTACTTCCCCACCATTTCATTTTGTTCATCTAAATGATGGACACAAGTGGACTCGAACCACCGACCCCCACGATGTCAACGTGGTGCTCTAACCAACTGAGCTATGCGTCCAAATAAGCATATTTGAGTAATTATAGCATTGCTGTAGTCCAAGTTAATCGGCAGAACAATACTGTTAAGTAGTATTAAATCATAAAACTGAATTCACCGATAAACAAATTGCCCCTATGCACGGGTTGAAGACACAACTGAAGTAATCCGCAGGTTCCTAGTTAACCCTAAATATGGGTAGGATGGTTGACTAATCATGCCCTTTAATTGATTCAGTCTCTTTCCAAATTATGAAAGGGTTAGGGGTAACCGTCCAAGTTATTGAAGGTAGTTTAAGATTCCACGGGCGATCGCTTGTGCCAATAGACTACGAAATTGGGGGTCGGCAAGGCGGGGAGCATCTTCAGAACCTGTTACAAATCCAGTCTCCACCAGCACAGAGGGCATGGTCGTGTTGCGGGTGACATAAAATCGAGCTTTTTTAACCCCTCGACTACGCATCCCCGTTGCTTGTAGCATACTAGCTTGAATCGACCGTGCTAGGGGTTCTGATTGAGTCGTCGTGTAAAATGTTTCCAACCCATTCACTTCAGGACGAGTCATACTAATGGCATTAGCGTGAATACTAACAAACACAGTTGCTCCCACTCGTTGAGCAATTTCCACCCGCGAACCTAACCCTAAGTCAATATTGCTTTTACGGGTCATTACTACTTGAATTCCTTGTTTTTCTAGGATCCTAGCTACTTCCATACTGATAGGCATCACCACATCCACTTCCCGTAATCCGCCAATGCCAATGGCTCCGGGATCGGCACCACCATGACCAGGATCTAGAACTATCACCAACCTCCCCTTATTTAGACGATTCGTTATCAAGGAAGGTTGAACCAAAGTGGAGTTGGTTGGGTTGGGCTTCAGGCTACTTTGATTCAGGGTTGAAATTTCAGACCAATTCGCGGCGGGGCGATTTGATGGACGGGTTTGGACAACTAACTGGCGGGAGTTTAATTGATTGACCCCAATAATTTGCGTACCAAGAGCAGGATCTAATAAAATAGAAACTGTTTGTTCATCTTCCTGCCGTAAGCGCACTTTTGAAAAGGGACCATCGGAGAATAATTCTGGTCCCTGAAAATTAGCAGCGATTACCGCTGATGGGATGGCAACCCGGTACATGCGAGTTGACCGCTCCCAACCAGTGGTAAATTGAATTGGCAAATCTGATTGAATAAGTAACTGTCCTGAGGAGGGGTCTAATCTGACGGACTGGATCTCGGCAGAAAAACCTGGAATTTTAGAGCTTTGGGTTCCACTGGAATTAGAACTGAACCCATTGGGAGTATTACTTTTATTAGCCAGTATGGTAGCGGCAGCAAGACGGGTTGAACGATCTGGAATGCCTAGGAGGGGTTGGGTGGAAAAGTCTGGTTTATGACCTACTGGAATAACTGTAACATCAGGGTTCGCCAGCGATAATTTACCCAGGGAAATGGGTTGAGGTTGAGGCAGTTGAATTGACCATTGGGTGCCTGATGTACTATAAACTCCAATCTCTTGTGGATTTAATGTATATCCAGACGCAAGCTCAATTACAATGCGTGTGGTCTTGCGGTCAAACTGTCCTACGCGAAGAGAGCGAATTTTATCCCCTATTGATTGGTTGACTACCGGGCGATTCAAAATTACCCCCGGTAAGTCAACAACTAATCGAGTGGGATTGGTAATTAGCTGTACTTTTGGTTGAACCTTGTGGGTTGTGGCGAGGTTCAGCTGATTAGTACTTTCGTTAAACCACCATGACCTTAGACCAGCAGCATCCGCCGGGGCAGGATTAATTAATGTGGCACCCAGTGTAGCGGCACTCACCGTAGAGAGAGTAACCATGGTGGAGGCAACGGTGGGGAAAAGTTGAGGAAATTTCACTGGAGATTCACCAATAAAGGATTAGTAAGTTGATGTTTCAACGATAAGTATGTAAACCCTAAAAAATAGGCATAAACCCTAATTCACACAATGTACCTCAAAAATCGGTGGGGGAAAGGTAAGGATTTAGGAGGAGTCCTGGGAGCGTTGCCCCCAAACCCCCAGACAATTCCTATCTTTTCTTGTTTAGGACTACCTAAAACTCAAATCAATACTTTACACTACAATCCCCAATCAAGCTCTTGGGGAATAGATGGAATAAAATTTTAATCTCCATCTTGGATAAAGCTGTTTAATAATGAAGATTTATCCTTTAGATTTGTTCCCCTAGCTTACCCTGGCGAACCCTTAAGCGCAAAATTTTTATCGGTAAATATCCAATATATTGATTGTCTATCATTTTACCTGAGGCTAAACAGGTTCTCAATACCATTCTTGACACTGACTCCGCAGCCTTTTGAGGAACGGAACTATCACTCCGTCACTTCTTTCAAGGTTTATGAATAGGGATCAGGAAACTTTAGAAATATAGCCATTGCAGGGGTTTAACTACGATGTTAAGGTGAAGGAAAATTTAAGTAACAATGATTCTGAATCAGATTATCATTCCTGCTATGAAGCTACAGTTGCAACGGTTAAACCGCACACCTTTTCCTAAATATTTAGGTCTTTTTTGGATAGTTGTACAAACCTTCCATTTTGGCGGAATTCGTCCCTTTACCCCCTTGACAGCATTAGCCCAGTCTCCCCCCTTGCCCCCCTGGCGGTCTCAAACCCGCGATCAAGGGAATCAGATTGCGATTAATAACCGCTTACTGAATGTGTCTTGGCATCGTTGGTACTCCACTGAAACCAATTTATCCACTAGGTCTGAACGCTTTGGACTACAGGATTTTGCAATGGCACAATCCTTCAATTTTAGTTTGGTCAATACAACCAATCCCCAGCAGCAACCCTTGGAAGGTTGGGCTGATGCAAATGGGTTTATGCTATCTTTACCAGCTCGGGTTGTGAATGGAATACGGTACTTAGACATTGCCCCATTCATGGAACAAGCAGGATGGCAGGTAAAGGTGGATGGGCTTGTTCTTCGGATAACCACCCCCACTGCTACCATCAGTGGGATACGCCCGTCACCAGGACAGGTTCGTCGTCTGGTGCTGGATATGGATCGACTGGTTCCATATCAAATTACCCGACACGGAAATTCCGTTACCCTGACGGTAGAGGCAGGGATAAATTCTTCTGTATTACAAGGATTTAGGAAGCAATCCATTTCTAATTCGTTACCAGCTAAACCTGAATCCAATCCAAATTCAAGTTCGGGCAATACCATCACTGACGACTCAATTCCTGAAAATCTAGAACTCCAGACCAGTCTGTCCACCAGTTCTCGGATCCCGTCTACCCTGCCCATGCAGGTTGATAGTCGGCAAAACCGCACTACTCTCATATTCGGAACCTCAGATTTACCTCGGATTTCCGCGCTGAGTCGCCCTTATCGCTTGGTTTTGGACTGGAGTAGTGGTTCCGTGCCATCCCGAGACCTACAGTGGGCTCCAGGGGTAAGATGGCAGCAGCGATTAGTGACCTTGGGATCGGCTCGGTTTCCCCTCAATGGGTTATGGGTGAATTTACGCCAAGCAGGTTTGACCATGCGTCCAGTGTGGAATCAATCGGAGATGCTTCCAGGGACTTATCCTCTTAGTTTAATCGTTCAACGGCTACAATCGGCAGCAGCCATTAATGGGGGTTTTTTTAACCGCAATAATCAAACTCCTCTGGGTGCAATTCGTCGGGACGGACAATGGATATCGGGTCCCATTTTAAACCGCGGAGCTATCGCTTGGGATGATACAGGACGGGTTCGTATGGCTCGGGTAAGTCTTGAGGAGGTAGTGAGTCCTGCCAGTGGTCAGCGGATCACCTTAAAAGGGTTAAATACGGGATTAGTCAGTGGCGGTTTATCCCGTTATACCCCTGATTGGGGTATGACCTACTCACCCTTTACCCGTTATGAAGTCATTATTACAGTACAAAATAGCCAGGTTGTTAGCCAGCAAACCCTGATTGACCAGACCTCTGCAAGGATCACCATCCCGAGTGATGGATACTTACTAGTTCTCCGGCGAGACTTGGATCTATCTAAGATGTTTCCCGTGGGATCCCCTCTCCAGTTAACGAGCCGTCTGATTCCTCAGGAACTGGAATCTTACCCACACATCATTGGGGCGGGTCCCTTATTACTATTGGAGGAACAAATTGTGCTGGATGGAAAGGGAGAAAGTTTCCAACCCGCTTTTATTGATCAAAAGGCGTCTCGAAGTGCAATTGGAGTGATGACAGATGGTACGGTTATGTTGGTAACGGTTCATAGTCGAATGGGTGGTTTGGGTCCAAGTCTTATGGAACTTGCTCAATTAATGCAGCAACTTGGAGCAGTGAGTGCCCTCAATTTAGATGGAGGAAGTTCTACCTCCCTCTATTTAGGTGGACAATTACTCGATCGCCCCAATTCTAGTGCGGCTCGTGTCCACAATGGAATTGGTATTTTCCTACGTTGATATTTTTCATGGGGGTATCCTTTCCTTTCCCTCCCCTTTGGAGACAACGGGAAGGGAAATAGGGCGAACTTCTAACAGTTGACATACCATCAACCTATGTCCAGTTAGACCTGGGCAATATCATCAGCGATCGCCTCTACAGACGGAGGGGATATGGGTATATCTTCCACTTCGGGCAGCGGTTCTAGGGTTAATCGAAAACTTCTGGATCCAGACAAACGACGCAACAATTCTGGTTTAGGAGAATAGAGTAAATAAATTAAGCGGTCGCCAATCATCCATTCATCATGAACCCCCACTACCTGTAACTGTCCTTCCCGTTCAATGAGCAAAGGCAACAATTGTTGAGTGTACATCAACGTTTGTAAATGGGCAGTTTGAAGAGAAAAGCCACTATTTCGCAGTATGGTTTCCCCCAGCCGTACTTGTTTATCTAACAAATATTGATTCCAGTTCTTGAAGGTTCCCTCCCCAGCAAATGTTTGGCGCACCTTAGGACTAGTATCAGTTTTTATAGTAATTGATGTTGGTGAGGGATCACTGGGAAACCCGGCAAGAACCCTGGGGGGACTAAACTCTTCCATTACCCTTTGGGCTAAGACCAAATTCACATCACTATTTTGTGTTAAGGCAAGAAATGTACCAACCTTAGGTAAACCAGCCAACTCCAAAGCATTCATATCCATGGCACTGCTATGAAATGCCCTTAATCCTTCTTTTTGAGCAGTTTGGCAAGCAGTTGCGTCTGTATCGATGAGGAAAGCCGTTTCCCCCCAACTCTGAAATAGCTGAGCAATTAACCGTCCAATGGGGGTTGAACCAACAATTACCACCCCTCGGGACTGGCTAGTCGCCAGATTGAGCTGACGGGCAACTAAGCCAGCGGTTAACCCCTGGACAAATACAGTCATAATAATCGTTAGAAATACTAACGCCTTGATTGAATCTCCCCCTGTAATTCCCCGTTCAGTCAGTAAAATGGAAAATAAGGAAGCCACTGAAGCAGAAACAATTCCTCGGGGAGAGATCCAACTGAGAAAGAATTTTTGTTGCCATTCTAAGCCACTATTCCAAGTGCACATCCACACATTAAGGGGACGTACAACCCACATCAAAGAAATGACTGTGAGTGGACCACCCCAGCCCAGAGCCATTACACTATCCAGGGATAGATCTGCAGCAAGTAAAATAAATAAAACAGAAATGGCTAAAGTAGTCAGTTGACTCTTAAACCGTCGCAATAACCGCTCCTCTGGAATGGCTGCCGCCCGCAATACAACCCCAGCCACCACCGAGGTCATGAGTCCTGCCTCACTACGAATTATTTGAGCCAGTCCAAATAAACTCCATAATCCAGCCAAGGAAACTAAATTTTTCAGATCATCTGATAAGAACGTTGTTCGTTTTAGAAACTGCCCTAATGCCCATCCCCCGATAATCCCGATCCCAGCTCCAATGCCCAATCGCAAGCCAAGCCCATTGATGACTTGGAACGGATCTGCTTCTCCATTTCGGATTACGTCTAAAACGACAACTGCTAAAATTGCACCAACAGGATCAATTAATACCCCCTCCCCTTCCAGCAAACTAGCAACCTGCCGTTCTACAGACACCTGCCGTAGCAATGGACCAATCACGGTAGGTCCGGTGACTACCACAATGGCAGCATAGAGGAAGGCGATCGCCCAAGGAAACTCTGCCAGCCAATGGGCAGCCATTCCTCCTCCCACTAATGAGATCAGGGTTCCTAGGGTGACTAAATTACGGAGACTGGTGGAGACCTCTCCCAGCACGGATAGTTCTAGACTGAGCCCCCCTTCAAATAAAATCAAGGCAACAGAAAGAGAGACCAATACATCTAAACCTTGATTTAATAGTTGGGGATGTAATAGGTTAAACCCGTCTGAACCTAGGGCGATACCAAAGGTTAACAGAAAAATAATACTGGGGATTTTGAATAATTCCGCTAAAACTTGAGCAGTAATCCCGGCCGCCACTGCGGTCACGATTAATAAAGTGATTGGTAGGGAGGAGTCCATAACTAGGTACTTATAACCAACCGATTACGGTTTAGTTCCCTTGAACGTGAGGGATGAATTAGGTATTTGGATACTAAGTGACATTCTCCCTGCCCTCATCCCATCGGATGGTTTTTTCTGCTTCATCGGGGTTCCCAGTCAACCTTCCCCCATTGATCGGATTTGAACTGAACTGGAGTACTACAACAGAACAGTAGTGCCCAAACTGTTTGAAACAAGGGAAACTGCGTTGGCTGATCTGGATAACCTACAACCAACCAGTCGCTATTTCTTGTATGACTGGGGAATTAATTACGTTATGGTAGCATACTAACAGATTGATGGCACCTGTCAGAACTGTGGGAAAACCTTGCCCTTTTCGTGACAAACAGAACAACGAAATCTTGTTATTACGAAGCTGATTATGCCCATAAAATTGGGGTTAGAGTGTCATTGCGCCCGACGGGGGATCAATTTAGAACTGAACAGGATCGGCAAACCGAATTTTCAAGTAGTCATCCTCCATCTTTGCACCGTCGGGATGAAGAGCCGCTAAGGCTTGGGGTAAAACTAAATTGCGCCGATGATTACCAATCCGAATATTTAATTCATCCCCTGATTTACTCAATTCTACTTGAGTTTTTGGGATTCCCGGCAAGTACACATGTAAACTATAAAAACCTTGTCCCTGAATGACTTGTAATGTTGTTTCTTTGTAGTAAACCTGAGTCGGGTCTTCATCATGATAGAGGGTTTCCTTGAGACGCTCTAAGGCTGGTAATCCACACATTTCCTCCGAATAAAGCGGCACTTCCTTAATGGGCAATGGGCTAAAATTATCATGAATCTCTTGACGATACTGCTGCTGATTTGATTTCCACCGCTGGAAGAAGGGATCAGTAACTGTCTCAGGTAGAATACGGTTGGCTATAACCAAGTCTGTGGAAACATTGTAAAGACTTAGGTAGGCATGGGCACGTAATGATTCTTTGATCACCATTTTTTCTGGATTGGTGACCAGTCGTACCGAGGTTTGGGTGTTATCAGTTAAAACTTTCTCTAACGCTTCAATTTGCTGATAAAACTCATAGGGAGCATCCATCACCTCATTAGTGGGTAATGAAAACCCCGCAATAGGTCGAAACAAAGGTTCCACTAAGGGACGAAGTGCTGCTGAAACGGCTTGTAGGGGTTTATAGAATCGGCGCATATACCACCCAGCAACTTCTGGCAAACTTAACAGGCGTAAAGCAGTTCCTGTGGGGGCTGAATCAATAATGAGTACATCAAAATCACCTTCGTCATAGTGGCGTTTCATCCGAACCAAGCTAAAAATTTCGTCCATCCCAGGGAGAATGGCTAGTTCTTGGGCTTCCACACCTTCTAAACCCCGAGCTTGTAAAACTTGGGTAATATACCGTTTAACTGAACCCCAATTGGTTTCTAATTCGCGAAGAGCGTCTAACTCTGCACCCCACAAATTAGGACGAACTTCCTTAGGGTCGTGGGATAATTCTAAATCAAAACTATCGGCTAACGAATGAGCTGGATCAGTACTCAGAACGAGGGTTCGATATCCCAGTTCGGCGCAGCGTAGTCCTGTTGCCGCTGCTACGGAAGTTTTACCAACTCCGCCTTTGCCGGTCATCAGAATAACGCGCATGGGAAACTCCTTAATCACTCATTACTACTAGTCTACATTTTTTAAGAGGACTTTAGAAAAATTAATTTTAATACTCCATTCAGGAAATGAAGGTCAAAGAAGTGATTCAACGCATAGAATGAAGATGGTTGGTACTTGGTTCGCACCAAAGGTAGCCATCGCAAGTTTAAGCACTCAGGTAAAGTAGGACTGGTCACGGTACCAGGAAAGCCTAGCGAAGACCTTGCAATTGGGACACAGTATCTTGAAGCAAGCGGGTCTAATATGAGCAGATATCTTGTAGTAATTGAAACAAACACAAGGGGATGAGAATAGAAGGGACGGAAATCCCAAGTCCCTCAAGTCTTTCTGAATATGTTGAGATTGCTGCAGATTTCCGAATAACGTGGAGTCACCCCGTTAACACACCTGAAGCACCAGTCCCTTTAAGTATCCACCTTCTGGGTGAAAAATACTAACAGGATGATCCGATGGTTGATTCAGGTGATGTAAAACCCGTACTTCTCTTCCCGCTTCGATGGCTCCAGCCATCACTGCTCCTTCAAACTGTTCAACACTCACCACCTGTGAACAGGAAAAGGTGAACACAATACCGCCATACTGAATTTTATTGAATGCGAGATAATTCAACCGTTTATAAGCCATCACAGCTTGGTGACGTACATTTAAGCTTTTTGCAAATGCTGGTGGATCAAGAATCATTACTGTATAGTCAGAGGCACACCCTTTTAGAAAGTCAAACACATCTGTAGTGAATACTTGATGATCGGTTGACCGGCAAGAATTTAGTTCAACATTCTCCAATGTACTTGCAATGGCTCTGGAAGAACTGTCTACAGAATGTACTAACTTAGCACCTGATTGAATAGCATAAACTGAAAAACCACCGGAATAACAAAAAGTATTCAGTACCAATTGGTGAGGTGCATAACGACTCAGTAGTTGACGATTTTCCCGTTGATCCAAAAATAAACCTGTTTTCTGCCCGGTCTCCCAGTCCACCCGAAAGCGATGACCATTTTCCATCACCTCGCCAGTCATCTTCTCCCCCAATAAATACCCATCTTGACCGCTGAACTGGATTTTACGACTTAAGGTCATAGTGCTTTTATCATAAACGCCCCGGAGACGCTGACCGTAAATTTGTTCTAACGCCTCAACAATGATTCCTCGCATAGCATACATCCCCACCGAGTGAAATTGGGTCACTGCCATACCGTTATACCAATCAATGATTAATCCGGGTAGGCTATCTCCTTCCGAGTTGACCAAACGATAACAAGTTGTGGCAGGGCTGTAAACCAATCCTAATTGAACCCGCAAATCATAGGACTGACGGATTCTTTCCATGAACCATGCCTTCAAATCAGAAATGGGAGAAAAGGAAAGAATCTTAACGGCAATATTTCCAGGACTGTAGTGACCGGTGGCCAGATAGTCTCCCTGCTCACTATATAGATCAACCACATCCCCTTCAATTAAGTCGCCATCCTTTTGCCGAATAGCACCGGAAAATACCCAAGGATGAAATCGTTTCACCGCATTGACTTTAGATTGATGCAGAATAATTCGAGGATAAATGATCATGAATTAGGGGATAAACTAGTTCCGATTGTTATTTATTCCTGGAGAAATGGAGAACCTAAAGCAGCAGGCGGGGTGCTGCGAATTGATTGACTGATTGCTCGTTTCAAGCCAGAGGGTAACCGGTTTAATAGGTATTCCAACCAGTTGCTGGTGGTAATACATAAAAAGATAATCATTAATATAAAAGGGGCAACCGAAAAAATCTGGGTGGGTACATTGGGCATTGAACTTTGGGCAACACTCGCCAGGGACTGTAAAATGCCAAATAAATAACAACTAAGGGCGACTCTGAATGGGTTCCATCCACCAAAAATAACAATTGCCAATGCTATCCATCCATAGCCCGCCGTATGACGGTGGCTCCAACCTGCTTTGAAGTCTAGGGAAAAAGCCGCTCCAGCTATGCCTATCATTGCTCCCCCCAGTAGGGTATAAAAGTAACGGTGGGCGATAACATTAAACCCACGAACAAAGGCAGCAGTGGGTTGCTCTCCGATCGCCCGTAGAATAAGACCGGGCTGGGTATGATACATGAAAAACCAAGTCGCCACAATCAAGAGATAACTGACATAAACCAGAAGATCACTTTGAAATAATAGAGGTCCTAAGTAGGGAATGTCTTGCAAAAAAGGAAGGGTAAAGCTGGGGACTGTGGGTCCGGAAATGCGTACAAAAGGATTACCAAGGAAGGATGATAAATCGGCACATAACATGGAAAGTACAAAGCCGATGGCCACTTGAGATTGTTTCATCGTTAGGGAGCCTACCGCAACAATCAGGGCGATGGCAGCTCCAACCATGGCTGCACCACTAAAACCTAGTAATAAACTGGGGACTGTCCCCCAACTTTCAGTGGTCTTAGCAATCGCAAACCCCGTCATAGCCGACAAAAGAATGGTTCCTTCCGCCGATAAATTGATTACCCCTGACCGTTCAGTTATCGTCTCCCCCAAAGCTGCCAAGAGTAAAGGGGTAGAAGTAGCAATGGCTACGGATAAAATTGCAATGAGATCTGTGGCTTCCACGATGGCGGATGATATATGGATATGGCTGTTTATTGTAATCTGCAAGGAGACCAATCCTGAAAAAACAGTCTTGTTTTTTTAAGAAGATCGGAGTTTGTGAGTATTCATTTCTCTATTGGATTGCGATGTTGCCCTTGGTTACGGATTTGCCAAGCCAATTCCAGCACTTTATACCATCGGCTTTGAATTTGTTTCAGGGTGCAGTTCATGACTTTGGCGATCGCCCGGTCTCCCATTTCACCTCGTTTCAATTCCAACAGTTGTCTTTGATCCACTGAAAGGCTACTAATAAAAAACTGCCATCGTTGAGATGAAAGACCTAAATTATCCTCTAAGTCAGCACCGAGCCACTGATGAACTAATTTCCAACCGTGGGAACAGGAAAATTTTTCCACATGGTACTTAAATCGTTGTTGAAGATAATCTCTTTGACGGGGGGTAAGGTTGAGGATGGCATCAATCTCCGCCACTGACATGTCTTGTAACTTTAACACTAAATAATCAACACACTCCTGTTGCCCCTGATCGTGTAAGTAATCCAACAACTGATTTAGAACCAAACCCCTTAATACAGAATCCGTTGGTTCTCCCATGTCCGCCACCATCTGCTCCCGCAGTTGTTTGAGGACAAAAGACCGACCATATCCCTCTTCTTCATCTCCCCTAGCTGATTCCATGGCCAATTCAATATCCACAACTGATTCGGAAGGTTGTTTACGGGCAAAGGATTGGGCTCTTAGTATAATTAATTGTTGATTACCGTAGCCGGGTAAATGAATACGGCGTCGGGCATAATGTTCAGCAAACGCCATAAATTCAGCCAATTCCAGTCTGATGCGTGGGGTAAAATCTTCTAGTAACTGGTTTTCTCGACGAAATGCCTTTAAAACTTCAATGTAATAGATTTGTAAAAAATCATCTATCAAATTGAGGCGACCGTGGAAACCTAACTGGTCTTTGAGAAGAGATACATGACGATAGACCATGGCACTTAATGTACTATGTAACTCTACCCGCCCTTTTTGAGAGCCTAAGCGATAATAGGTTAAACATTTCTCAATTCGATGACGAGCTAATGCTTGTTTCCATGGGATCACCTCCCCAGAATGTTGAATGCGATCGCTGTTTTGACAGATTCGTTCCACCTCATTCCTAATTCGTTCTGCAACTGCCCGCAAGGGTGCATTTAGATTGCCGATTTCTGCTTCCAATTTTCCCTGAATGAATTCAAGTAGGTTTAATGTTTCTGGGTTTAGTTGGGATGGCAATTTTGCATTAAACTCTGGGTGAAACAGAATAACCCGATCCGGGGCAGGAGCATCAGGTTGAACTAGACCCCTGAGTTCACGGGATTCTCGATTTGCGGTTATAAAAATGTCTGGATAATTACCATCAGGCGAATCTGGTAGATTGGACGATTTAGCGTTCATAAATTCTAACTATCGATGATGCACCCAATAAATCAAACAAACTCAGTGAACTCAACTCCTTGGCTGTTGTTAGCTTCAGAGGGTTTATTGATGTTTACGGGAAGATGGCTATGGTTGTACCAATTAAACAAACAATTTAACATGACTCATAGAACATTGAATCAAAGCCAGTTATTCAAGTGATCCCAGCCCAACCCTTCTCGGATAACAAGCGGTTGGTCATCGGTGAGATCTACTATTGTTGAAACATCTTCCCCTGGTTCCGATCCATCATCAATGATTCCATCTACCCAAGGATGATACTGTTCAAAAAATTCGATTCGCGAAGAGAGGGGCATTATTTTTTTTAAATTCGGGGCTGAAGTTGAAATAATTGGGGTGCCCAGAGCAGTGAGAAGTGCTTGACAAATTGGATGATTCGGCACCCGGATGCCCGTAGTTTTACGTTTCGGGTTCATAACCAGTTTGGGGACTAGTTTCGTGGCTGGTAGTATAAAAGTATAGGGACCAGGGATGCAATGTTTCATCAACCGATAGGCAGCGTCATTGACTACGGCGTATTGGGCAATATTTCTAAGGGAAGAACACAGAAAGGTTAATGGTTTGTCATCTGCGATTTGTTTAATTTGCCGAACCTTTTGGACGGCTGATTTCACCCGTAAGTCACAACCAATGGCATACACCGTATCCGTTGGGTAAAGGATGACTGCTCCACTTTCAAGATGGGCTTTGATTTGTTCCACAATCCGGGGTTGTGGGTTTTGAGCATGGATTGTATAAATATGCGCCATCGAAATTAGTCCAATTTCGTTTTGAAGGGAGGGGAGCGGAGTTGAAGATTTGTTTGTAAACTAGCCACATAAAATAATTGTAGTTCTATGGGCATCCAATTTTTTGTGGCGAGGGGGTTATGCTACTATTCTCCGATACTATCAAGACCATCCCAATACTCCCGATACTTTTTTGCTAACATTGGAAACTCTCAAGGAATATATCAAGAATTAAGAAAAGCCCTCCTTCTAGGACGGGGCTTGTATCCCATTATTTTTGGTCACCAGAGGAAGCAGTATGATAAGATTTGTATAGTATTTTCTGCCTAGGCTGTCCGGCTTTCCATGGTTCCATCTCCAGTGAATCGATGATTTTTTTGGGTATGCCATTATGTTTCAAATCGCTTATCTAGACTGTCCTACGGGAGTTGCTGGTGATATGGTGGTGGGAGCATTGATCCATGCCGGGGTTCCCCTAGATTACTTAAAAGACCAATTGGGTCGTCTAAAGTTGACTGATTCCTATCAGTTACGGGCAGAGCGAGTTTCTAGCAATGGACAGCAAGCAACTCGGTTCCAAGTAGATTTACTCCCAACCGATGCCAACCATCATCACCAATCCACTTCGTCCGAGCCTGGTCATTCATTTCACCGTGGACTGTTGGACATTGAAGAGTTAATCCGAGCTGCCCAATTGCCCCTAAAAGTAGAAGAAATGAGCATATCCATCTTTCGTCAGTTAGCCATAGCTGAAGGAGAAGTCCATGGCATTTCCCCAGATAGGGTTCATTTTCATGAGGTTGGTGCCGTAGATGCCATTGTGGATATTGTGGGAACTTGTTTGGGGTTGGACTGGTTAGGGGTTGATCGTTTATATTGTTCAGCCTTACCCATCGGGGGAGGAACGGTCAATACAGACCATGGACGATTACCTGTTCCAACCCCTGCGGTTCTTCAGTTATGGGCAATGAAAAAGGTGCCCATCTATAGTAATGCCATGAACCGGGAATTGGTCACACCAACCGGAGCAGCCATCGTCACTACTTTAGCATCCGCCTTTGGTTCTCCTCCACCCATGACCATAGAAAAGATCGGGTTAGGAGCCGGCAGTCACCTCCTTCCCCTCCCTAATATGCTACGTCTGTGGTTAGGTCAACCCCATCAACTTAAGACTGTTAAAAATGAAACCGTTATGGATCATGGGTCTTTCCACCAAGCTGATCCATGGGTAGAAACCATTGCAGTCTTAGAAACCCAGCTTGATGACTTTAGCCCCCAAGGGATTGCGTATACAATGGATCGCTTATTGACAATCGGAGCGTTGGATGTATTCACCCAACCCATTGGGATGAAAAAAAGTCGTCCTGGCATACTTTTATCCGTAGTCTGTTACCCAGAAACGATTCATTCCTGCGAAGAAATTCTATTTCAAGAAACAACTACCTTGGGAATTCGTAGATTAATACAGGAACGTTCCCATTTATATCGAGAAATTGAAACCGTTCATACCCCCCTGGGGATAGTTCGCATCAAGGTGGCGTGGAGTCAGGATTCAGGAACTCGGCAGATCCTGAATGTTCAACCAGAATATGAAGACTGTGCCGCTCTGGCGATGCAATACCAACGTCCGTGGTATGCTGTCCATCAACTTGCCTTAAACTGCTGGCAAACTGAACAAGGGCAAGGGTGACTTAGGGGTCTATCACCTGCCATGGTTACAGTCGCTCGCACTTCCCTAGGGAATAGATTTAATTACCTAACTCTTGGGCGCGATCGCTTGCGGCTTTTACCGCATTCATGAGAGCGGATCGTAGTCCCCCTCTCTCCAAGTGTTGGATGCCACTAATGGTAGTTCCCCCCGGGCTGGTAACTTGATCTTTTAGCACCGCTGGATGTATTCCTTTTTCTTGAATTAATTTGGCAGTTCCCAGCACCGTCTGGAGTGCTAACTCAGCCGCGATCGCCCTTGGCAGACCAGCTAATACTCCCCCATCAGTCAATGCTTCGATCACAATTGCAATAAAGGCTGGACTTGACCCCGATAAACCAGTCACAGCATCCATTAACGATTCAGGTACTTCCAGCACCTGTCCTACTGCCTGAAAAATTTGATGAGTGAGGGCAAGGTGATGGGGTTGAATGGACTGACCTGAGGAGATGGCAGTAACCCCAGATCCTATGATGGCAGGGGTATTGGGCATAGCCCTGACTACTGGTAGTTTTGGGAATAACGTCTCTAGATGATGTAACCGTACCCCTGCTAAAATTGACAACAGCAGTGGTTTCTCACCACTAGAATCAACCATTAGTTCATGGGCTACTGTCTTTAAAATCTGGGGTTTCACAGCCAATAAAATTGTTTCTGCTGATGCCACTAATCGATTATCATCAGTGACTTCCACCCCATACTGATTGGCAAGGAAAGAACGACGCTCCGGTCTAGGTTCACTGACCAGAACTGTACTAGGCAAGTAAATCGACTGAGCAAGGAGACGGGATAAAATTGCTTCACCCATCACTCCGCCACCAATGACAGCAAACTGTATCATCCTTTACTTAAACCACAATATCAGGGCGAACGATGGGACTTGAACCCACGAATGGTGGAACCACAATCCACTGCCTTAACCACTTGGCGACGCTCGCCGTATTCCATTAGTATAAAACATCAACATTCCAATTGATCAATTGCCTGCCGGGATATTGGGATATTATTCATTACTTAGGAATACCCCTCCATCACTCAACCATTAATAAAAGATGATCTGTTACAGTTCCATCACCACCGGGGTATGGTCACTGGGTTTCGTCCATCTGCGGGGTTCCAAGTCAATGGTACAGCCAATTGTTGTGTCATAGGGTAGGGAGGTGGCATAGATATGATCAATTCGCCAGCCACGATTTCGACGAAATGAACCCTCTCGATAATCCCACCAACTGTAGTGCCCCCCTTCCGACGTGAATTTACGAAACACATCTTTAAACCCCACATCTAGGATTGACTGTAATGCTCCCCGTTCTGGGAGGGATGCCATGATGTGGGTTTCAGCTAATTCTGGATCATGAATATCTCTATTCTCCAGAGCAATGTTAAAGTCCCCACAGATAATCGTAGCGGGTTGTTCCTCAACTAATTGGTGTAAATAATCCCGTAATGTTCTTAACCAATGTAGTTTATAGGTGTATTTATCGCTACCGATGGTGGAGCCATTGGGAACGTACAGGTTCACAAGTTGTACACCCTCAATCACACCGGCGAGCAATCGTTTTTGTGAGTCTAGATCAGCAGCTTGTTCCCCAAGTAGGGGTTGAAAGCCTGCCTGGACTTGGGTAAGGGGTGAACGGCTGATAATGGCAACCCCGTTATACCCCTTTTGTCCCGAAATGGCTAGATGATATCCTAGTTCAAGGAAGGGGGGTTGGGGGAAGTCTTGATCAACCACCTTTGTTTCTTGTAAACAAAGCACATCAACCCGGCTATTATCCAACCAATCTATGACATGGTTCAGCCGCGAACGGATAGAATTAACATTCCAACTGGCAATTTTCATGGTTTAGTCACATGCGTTGCAAAACTGGAATCCCTAGGAGAGATAAACCTAACTGTAAAGTGCGGGCCGTTAGGTTGCAAATAATGAGCCGTGATGTACGCAAAGGCTCTTCTGCTGTTAGGACAGGACATCCCCGGTCTTTATCGTAGAATTGATTAAATTTTTGACTTAGTTCAAATAAATAGTGACACAGACGATTGGGTAGAAGTTCCCGTTCAACCTCACTGAGAATTTCATCTAATTGTAGAAGATGCCTGGTTAAAACTAGTTCACTTTCATGCTGTAGGTGGATTTGAATACCGTTGGGTAACCGGGTAAAGTCAATGTTTCCTTTGCGGCTGATCCCCTGGATGCGAGCATAGGCATACAGTAAGTAGGGGGCTGTATTACCCCGCAAATCCAGCATTTTATCAAAGCTAAAGATGTAGTTGCTAGTACGATTTTGGCTTAGGTCTGCGTACTTAACGGCTGCTAAACCAATAGAACGAGAGACAACTTGAATAAATTCATCGGTTTCTTCCCGTTCCTCTGCCTTTAACCGCGTGATTAAATCCGTGCGAGCACGGGCGATCGCCTCATCTAGTAAATCCTTCAGACGAATGGTCTCCCCAGACCGGGTTTTTAGTTTTTTACCATCTTCACCTTGGACTAAACCAAAGGGAACATGAACCACTTGGATAGAATCATTTAACCATCCTACTTCCCTGGCGACGGCAAAGATGTGAGCAAAATGGTGAGATTGTCCCGCATCAGTGACGTAGATAATGCGGGTTGCCCCTTCTGTTTGAATACGATAGTGGATTGCAGCCAAGTCAGTGGTGGCATAATTAAATCCGCCGTCACTCTTTTGGACGATTAAGGGTAATGGGTCACCGTCCTTATTGGTAAATCCATCTACAAAAACACACAACGCCCCTGCATCTTTAACAATTAAACCTGCATCCTCTAGTTCAGCGACTACGTTGGGTAAAAAAGGATTGTAAAAGGATTCGCCCCGCTCTTCGATGCAAATATCTAGCCAATCATAAATCAGTTGGAATTCGCGACGGGATTGTTCACATAATAATTGCCATGCAATACGACTATGGGGGTCACCGGATTGCAACTTTACTACTTCAGTGCGGGCGGTATGTTGGAATGCCTCATCTGTATCAAATCGTTGTTTAGCCTGTTGATAAAAAGTAACTAAATTACCCAGATCAATGGCATCAGCAGTGGTGAGGGCTTGGGGGCATACTTCCCGTAAATACGTAATTAACATTCCAAATTGGGTGCCCCAGTCTCCAACATGATTACGACGGATGACATGATGACCTTGAAATTCTAAAATTCGGGCAATGGAGTCTCCGATGATGGTGGAACGCAGATGACCCACATGCATTTCCTTGGCGATGTTAGGACTGGAAAAATCAACGATAATTGGCTGAGGGTGGGAGGGGAGGGGGATGCCAAGGCGAGGGTGGGCTTGAATGGCTTGTAGTTGTTGCTCAAGATAGGGGGTGTGAAGGCGAAGATTGATGAAGCCTGGTCCAGCGATCGCCGGTGGTTCACATATTTTCGCCAATTCCCCATCCACCGTAAGTTGATGCACCAATTGTTGGGCGATGGTTCGGGGGGGGTGTCCTAATTGTTTTGCTAGAGATAGGGCAATATTCGATTGATAGTCTCCAAATTTAGGATGACTAGCGGGTACGAGTAGTGGATCGGTTCCGGCTAAGTGTTCTCCAAATTGGGTAACCATTGCCTGATTAAATTGGCAGCGAATGGTGTGTAAAGTAGAATTCATGGGTAAAAACATCCACATAGGTTCAGCCTGTGGATTCAATGATGGATGGGAATCAGGCTATTGTTAGTGACATCCTCCCCAGCCTAAGGGCATGGGGATTTCCAGTCTGACCGCACCAAGCGGACTACTGACGGGTAGACGGACATCGCCAATTGCCCCCACTGGGGACATACCCTGGCATACACGCCCATTAAAGTCGGACTGCCCGTCCGCTAATGTAAGTTTAGCAATCTTGGGCTCTCAGGAGCAGGACTTGAATCCTGGGATTTTGTATCCCCATTCTAAATGATCCTATTCCCGTCAGCCAATGGTTAAAGCCCCTAAGCAGGAAAAAACACTTTAAACTTATTAACGTAACTTTATAGGGATGGGTCATGTATTTCACTTGGTTAGATAGCAACTCATGGTTGATTGAATTAGGAGAAAAACGGATTTTAGTAGATCCCTGGTTAGTGGGTCCTCTAACCTTTGGTTCTTCAGCTTGGTTATTTAAGAGCGATCGCCCTCACCCCCGACCCATTCCAGACCATCTAGACCTGATTTTATTATCTCAGGGCTTACCGGATCATGCCCATCAACCCACCTTAAAGCAACTGGATCGACACATTCCGGTGATCGCATCAACCAATGGGGCTAATGTGGTGAATCAACTTGGATACACCCAAGTGACACCCTTGACCCATGGACAAAGTGTTGAATTTGGCCATCGTCTCCACATTCAGGCTGTTCCGGGTTCATTGGTTGGACCCAATACCATCGAGAATGGCTACATCTTACGGGATCAACTCACCCAAGACAGTTTATATTACGAACCCCATGGATTTCATTCATCGACCCTGAAACAGATGGACCCAGTCACAGTGGTCATAACACCAGTGGTGAATTTAGTATTGCCGTTTGGAATTACTCCCATTCAAGGGTATCACTCCGGACTAGAAATTGCCCAGTGGTTAAAACCCCAGTTTATTCTCCCTACTGCCGCTGGGGGAGATGTGGAAATGACGGGGCTAGCAATGACCCTAGTCCGGGCAGTTGGGGGTGCTGCTGAATTACAAACTATACTTAGAGCGAATCATCTCCAAACCCTAGTGCTTGAACCTAAACCAGGAGAGCGATTTCAATTACCCTAAGGTAGGTCTTCCCCTGAATTGATCAGAGCCTGCTTTAACTGCCGACATAAATCAATGGTTGATTGCAACCCCTCCGATGGAGAACCAGTAGCCAGCCGTTTAACCAAGGCACTGCCAACGATGACCGCATCAGCTCCCCACTGCTTGACTTGTCTAGCTTGTTCAGGGTCAGAGATACCAAATCCAACCCCAATGGGCTTTTGGGTCATATGTCGGATTTCTGATAGTAAGTCTTTAACCCGATTTTGAATTTGGCTGCGAACGCCGGTTACCCCTGTAACACTCACCAGGTAAATAAACCCTTGGGACTGACGAGCGATCGCCGCAATACGGTGTGACGAGCTAGTGGGTGCCACTAGTAAAACCACCTCTAACCCTGCTGCAGTAGCAGGTTTCAGTAAAACATCCATCTCTTCCAATGGTAAATCAGGCACCACTAAACCCTGCACCCCAGCCATGGTTGCTTGGTTGACAAAGGTATCAATTCCTCGATTTAAAATTGGATTGTAATAGGTAAATAAAACAATGGGTGCCTTCACTTGGGCGCGCACTGATTGAATCACCGCTAAGACCTGATCTAACTGAACCCCCTTTTGCAGCGCACGGGTAGCTGCTGCTTGAATCACTGGACCATCTGCTAAGGGATCCGAATAGGGAACTCCTACTTCAATAATGTCAGCTCCATTGGCATCCAAGGCTTGAAGAGCGGCGGCAGTGGTTTCCATATCAGGATCGCCAGCCGTTATAAATGGAATAAGGGCACATTGCCCTTGTTGTCGTAGGGTTGTAAAACAATGGGAGATAGATGTCATGGTACTCAAACTACACTTCTATAGCCACTAGGGGTGTTCATGACCAACTTCATCTAGTCCGTGGCAGAACAAGACTAGATGAAGTATGGATTCAATAGGGATGATTGCCTAAACCAATAGAACACGGGCTTACTAGACTCCCAGCCAAGGTTCCTTACTCCATGTATCTTTTTAGGATGCCATGGCTGGGGATGAATAGGAGTACAAAAAAGCTTCACTACTGCCCATCAGCTAATTTATACCAAACGTTCTAATGGACTATCACCCAGCAATTCCAAGCACACTACCCAATGCTCGCCCCATATTAGCAGGATTCATTGCATCAATGGCAGCAGTTGGTTCATACCCGCAATGTACCATGCAATCAGCACATCGAGGGTTACCACTGGCACGACCATAGCTATCCCAGTCTGTGATATCTAATAACTCTTGGTACGTATGACAATAACCTTCATTGAGTAAATAACACGGTTTTTGCCAACCTAATACGCTATAGCTGGGCATCCCCCAAGGGGTACATTCATAGTCCTTATCCCCCATTAAAAAATCAATAAATAATGGATTATGGTTAAAGTTCCAGTTGGTACGCCCTGACTTGTAGGGGGAAAGAATTTGCCGGAATAATACCTTGGTTTGCTCCCGTTTAAGGAAGTGTTCTTGATCCGGAGCCCATTGATAACTATAACCAGGTGAGACCATCATTCCGTCTACCCCTAGACTGCTGACAAAGTCAAAGAAAGTCTGCATTTCTTTCACATCAGCACCTTCAAAAATAGTGGTATTCGTGGTAACTTGGAAACCCTTGGCTTTTGCCGCCTTAATGGCTTTTACAGCGGTATCAAATACCCCCTTGCGGTCAACACACTTGTCATGCCATTCCTGCATCCCATCCAAATGCACACTAAATGTAAAGTAAGGAGAGGGGGTGAATTTATCAAGGCTTTTTTCTAGTAAGATGGCATTGGTGCAAAGATAAACATACTTACGACGGGCAACTAAACCCTGAACAATTTGGTCAATCTGGGGATGTAAAAGCGGTTCGCCACCGGGAATGGCAACAACAGGGGCACCACAATCCTCAACTGCCTTGAAACAATCTTCAGGAGAAAGATTTTTCTTAAGAATATCTGTGGGGTGCTGGATTTTGCCACACCCTGAACAGGCAAGGTTACACCGAAATAATGGTTCAAGCATTAATGTCAGAGGAAACTTTTTGCGACCCTTTAGTCGTTGGGTGACAATATATTTACCAATGTCAATTGCTTGTTGTAATTTAACAGCCATGAAACTCCCCTCACCATACAAGATTTGTGATACAACTTTACACTAAATATCCATGTTCGGCAAACCAATCGATAGCATCTTTTAAGGCGATGGGAATTGGGGTTTGAGGTAAGCCGATTTCCTCCACCGCTTTATGACTATGATAAAACATTTTTTGAGTTGCCATTCGGACTCCATCTAAGGGAACCGAAGGTTTTTTACCCAATGGGGAAAGGAGATATTCGTCCACCCATGCTGCGGTAAATGGAACCCAAGTGGGGAGACGGTACCTGGGAACCGGATAGCCAGTTAAGTCAGCCAATAATTGTAAAATCTGCTGTAAACTAAGGTTTTCATGACCAAGGATATACCGTTGCCCTGTTTGTCCCCGTTGCCATGCTAAAATATGACCCATTGCCACATCCCTCACATCCACTAGATTTAAGCCTGTGTCCATATAGGCAGGCATTTGCCGACGTAAAAATCGTAAAATAATCTCTCCAGTGGGGGTGGGTTTAATGTCCCAAGGTCCAATGGGGGTAGTAGGGTTAACAATCACTACATTTTGTCCCGACTGTACTGCTTTTACGGCTTCCTGTTCAGCCCAATATTTGGATTTTTTATACTGTCCTACTAATTGGTCTACCGGACTTTGGTAAGTTTCATCAGCAATGCCGGATTGCCGAACACCAATAGCGGCTACGGAACTGGTGTACACCGTTCGTTCCACTTTTGCAGTTTTTGCCGCTGCAAGAATAGTACGAGTCCCGATGACATTATCCTGAAAAAGCCGTTTGCGATCGGATTGCCATAGGGAATAGTGGGCAGCTACGTGGAATAAAACCTCACACCCGTGGAGGTGATTGGTTAAGTGATCCCCATCGGTTAAGTCGCCTCTGATAATCTCTACGGCTAAATTTTCTAAGTTATCTAGCCGACTCCCGGGTCGAACAAGTACCCGCACCTGATGACCACAGTCTAGCAATAGCCTAACCAAATTGGATCCAATAAAACCAGTAGCACCAGTGACAAATACTTGATTGCTCATAGGGGTATTCTTTTATCTTTCTCGATAAAAACGCTCAACATTCAGACCGCATATTCCCATAGTTACGAAAATGACACCCCACCATAATTCCCATTTTAAGAACTGATTGAATAGAAGTGATCCAATGACCCCACTCAACATTGGTAATAGGGAATTCATAATAGAAGCATAATGAAAAGTAAGATATTGATTTGCCCAATTAAGACTGACATATGCCACTTGGGAAACAACTGCCAGGGCGAAGCATCCTAGGGCAAATGCACCCCAATGAAATGAAAAGGGGCTGGGTTGGATGGGTGGACCAATCACTAATAGTAAGCTGGCAAATATCCACGTCCCAACTGATTGGAGTAAGGTAAGGGGAATAGGATGGGATGGACGAGGGCTTAAGTTGCTGATGGTCAGGTAACCCGCAAAACACACGGCGGCACTGGCGGCGGCTACCGTCCCCCAAAGTGCGGTGTTAGTTGGTGACGTAACGGATCCACTAACGATCCATACTATTCCGAAACCCGTGATAATCCCCATCACTGTTCGGATTGGATTCGATGGCAAGAAAGAATGGGATCGCGTTAAATTACTGATAAATACTGTTGAAATGAATGGATAAATAAAAAAAATACTAATTGCCACACTAGCGGGAATTTGTCCTAAAGCACTGTAGAGCAAAACTTTGAAAAGAAAAAATAAAAAGGTGCTACCAATGGGATAGATGAAGATATGGCGTCCCCTAGTGGTGAACATAGCACGGATGTCTTTCCAAATTGGTGGGTACAACCGTCGGTAGAGGACTGCCATGATTGGAATCACAATTAACATGTGTAACCATAGGATGAGGATGGCTGAGCCCGTGCCTGATTGAAGCCCGGTGGTCTTGGGAAAGAGGTCAAAGATACTTCCAGTCTGAGACAACTTCCCAATGAGCAAATATTCCATTGCGGTAGCAAGGACTGAGATGGTAAGCAACAGTAAACCCAATTGAGTTGGGGAACGGGGTTTGGTTCCTGCTGACTGGGGGACTGGAAGAGGTTCAGGGGAAGGGTTGGAGGGGGGGGGTGTGAAGTTTAGTTGGTTGTCGCGATGCCCCTGGATGTCATGGGGTTGATGATGAAAGGGAGGCGATTGGGGGGAAGACCGGGAAGGTACCACATTTTCTCCTTGGGCGATCGCCTGCTGTAATTGTTCACTCAGGCGACTAATCATGGTAGAAAGAACTATTTCAGCCTGACTTTCCATGGTATGGATGCGGTTTAGTTGTTGATTAAGAGTACTTTCATAACTACTGAGATCCTGTTGAAGGGTTCGCAAGGTGGCGGTGAGGGTGGCATCTAGGGACGTTAGGACTTGTACAGCGTGTTCAGCGGGTGGGGTATGGGATGAACCAGGAGGAATGGAGCTGAAGGGATGAGCGCCCATAGAAGAGGCATCGGTGAGTTGTTCCAACTTTTGATTCATGAGGGCTTGTAAATGGGCAGCAAGGGCATGGGCTAAATGCTTAGCCAATTGTTTAGCCCATGCTTTTTGTCCTGCTATATTCTGCTGGATTTGCAAGTCTTGATTCTCAGTCTTTAATAATTCATTTTGATGCTGCAATTGTTCAATTTCATTCATTAAATGATGTTTTTGTGCACTTAAACGGGAGACATCTTCATTTAATTGAACTAGTAGAACATCTTGTAATGCTTCTAACCCTTGGCTAATATCACGAAGCAACTCCACGGGTGATTGCTCCTCGTGCACCCCTAACTCCCTTGTATCTTTAGATTGAGTCATGGCGACCTATATTTGTTCAATACCAACATAGCGGGGAAGGACTTATAGCGGTTCTCATTTGGATGAGGTACAGGTAAGGTGCCCTAGTCCATTCTAGGGAAAGAACTTAGGGTTGGGCACGGTATGACTGGAAGTGGACAGGGAGAAAAGGCTTTAGCCTCCTGTGTTGGTTCGGATTTTCGTTGAAACCCCCAATGAATTCATTGTCTCGAAGGACGGCTTTAGCCTCCCCGTAGAGACACTCTCTAGAATCCCTCATCTTTTCAACGAGGGAATGTCAACGGTGTTGATGGACTGCAAGAATTATCTCACCTTGTGATGAATTGAATTGAAAAACAAGATATACTAATTCTTAAATAATTATTAATAATAAAAATTATATTTGTGATTGGAAACCATTGAAGTATTCAGAAAACCTGTTACTTTGAGATTTTGCCCTACCCCTCAGCCCTAGGGATTTTAAGGTCAACCGGTAAAATCCTCTCCATACCCAGTTTCAAGAAATTCGTATTATTCCCCTTGTTCTATCGTTGTGCAGCATTTTCTGTCCATGGCATTAAAAAAACTTGGATCTTACCTTCCACTTCAGTTCTGCCTCCTATTGGCTCCTTTTTTTCTATGGGGCACGGCTATGGTGTCTATGAAAGGAGCCATTTCCCATACCACTCCGTTCTTTTTAGCTGGTTTCCGATTGTTACCGGCAGGGGTACTCATTTTAATGGTATCCATTATCCTTAAACGTCCCCAGCCTAACAGTTGGCGAGCATGGGGGTGGATTATCCTATTTAGCATCGTGGATGGCAGTTGTTTTCAAGGGTTCTTGACCACAGGGTTATCTCGCACTGGAGCTGGTATCGGTTCAGTGATGATAGATTCTCAACCCCTAGCAGTTGCTATATTAGCACTTTGGATTTACGGGGAACGAATTGGTCTTTGGGGGTGGCTTGGGCTATGTCTGGGAATTGTTGGAATTAGTGTATTAGGGTTTCCCCAAGATTGGTTATTGAATCTAGGCAGTTGGTTTGCTACCCAAGTGAGTCAATGGACATTGGGACGGGGTAACTTGGTGGAAGAGTTCATAGCATTACCCAAGAATGGAGAGTCAATTTTTCAAAATGGGCAGGGATTGATGATTCTGGCTGCCCTATCCATGGCAGGGGGAACTGTCATGATTCGTACCATCTGTCGGTATGTTGATCCGGTTGTGGCAACCGGCTGGCATATGGTTTTTGGTGGATTACCGTTGTTTATCCTGTCATGGGTCTTTGAAAGTAACCAGTGGACTGGGCTCACCCCCTCTGACTGGTTTGCCCTAGGCTATGCCACTACTTTTGGCAGTGCCGTTGCCTATGGCTTATTTTTCTACTTTGCGTCTAGGGGCAGTCTCACTAGTCTGAGTTCGTTAAC
>CAIUCS010000012.1 GCA_903897715.1 uncultured Synechococcales cyanobacterium | reverse complement strand
CATGATCCACGTCCACATGGTAAGCACCAATATGCTGAGTAATTCCTCCTGCCTCTCCCTGTGCGACTTTTGTTTTCCGAATTGAGTCGAGCAGAGTTGTTTTACCATGGTCTACGTGTCCCATAATCGTAACAACGGGAGGACGATGTTGGAGACATTCCAGATCCGTTGCATCTAGCATTTCGGTTACTTTACGGGCTTCAGCCTTTTGCTCAGATGTAACGACCGCCACTTCTAATTCCTCAGCTACCATCTTGATGGTGGGTACATCCAAGGTTTGGGTGACTGTGGCTAAGATACCTTTGTAGAAGAGGATTTTAACAATCTCCGTATCGGCTACTTCCAAGAGAGATGAAAGCTGTTGGACTGTCAGGCTATCGCTGATGCTGATCTGACTTGGGCGTTCTTTAACAGCTTCCTCAGTGCGATCCCGTCGCCCCTTACCCTTAGCAGCTTCGTTTGACCCTGTACCAGGCTGTCCGGGAGCGGGTTTCTTTACCCTGGCAGTGGGAGCAGATGGGGACTTCACTTGGGTGGTACGAGCCTTCGGTTTCGCTGGTCGAACCAATGAAAGGGTAACTTGGACTCCTCCTTCCTGCCGGGACAGTATGGACTGGAAATCATCGTCTTCTTCTTCTACCAGATCATGTTGACGACGTTTACCCTTGGACACTGCTTTAACTGATTTTGCCTGGAGTTCTTCTTCCTCCTCCTCCCATCCTTTCCCCCGTTTACCAGTCCGGGGGGGTTCAGGGCGGCGCAATCGCGAATTTTCATTAATTGGTTCCACACCCAATAAAACGGTAGCATCAGTTTTAGTTTCAGCTTTGGTTTCAGAGGTTAAACCATTGGGACGATTAGGTCCTTTTAATTTGTCTCCGCCATCGCCACGGGTGGGACGAGAGTCTGGTTTCTGGGGAGCAGTGAAAGGGGGGGGAACTATGTCGCCATTGACTGGAGAAGCCCCACTCCCTGGACGGGAGGGTCGGCGAATTTCCACCACCGATGGAGGTTTACGAAGGGTGGAAGATTCAGGGGAAGACGGTTGTTTACTAACTCCACCTACCGGCTTTGGTTTGGGCTCCCTATGTCCAGGAGCGTCCCCCGATGGGGGTTTGTCCTTCTGCCCATCCAATGTCTCTGGCTTGATGGGTTTTGCAACTGGACGCTTAGGAATGGGTGGCGTTCCGGTTACTGGTTTACTGGGGGAAGCGGACGGCAGTTTAATAGGCGGACTAAGAGGAGAGGATGACTTACCATTGGCTGGATTAGATTTGCCAGTAGCCTGACCATGAATGTCGTTGTGCACCACAGCTGAACGGGGTACGGGGCGACTGGGTGGCTCAGACAGTGTTGGTGCAGAATCTTTAGAATGGATGGCTTTAGTTCCATTTTTTAGGAGGGAACGCTTCTCTGCTTTGGGTTCATCGATGAATGCATCTGTAGGATTTGAAAACTCAGTTGCAGGCGGTATAGGGGGGGTAACTGCTATGGTAGGAGTTAAAGATACGTCCAACAGGGTTTCAACGGATGTTTCCGTAGGAATTGGCGTTGAAAAAAGTGCGGGTGTGGGGAGGATTGCGTCTATGGCTTGGGTTACTACTGGAGTAGAAGGGTTAGGTTCTTTCGCAGAAATTGGCTCAGGGGTAATTAAGGGTTTTGACAAAAGATCAGGGGGAGAACTAGAAACAGAAAGGGGAACGGATGCTTTGGCTGTCGTTGGAGAAATAGGTGGGATGGGAGAATCAATGATTTCTGGCTTATTAACGGTCTGAGGACGGCGAACTTTAACAATTTGTTGCTTGTTCGTGGAGGGTTGAGGTGAATCCTCTGATTTCGTTCCAACACTAGGGGAATTTCCCAGATGAGTGGCTCCGGATCTGATGATACTAGCCTGAGGGTGGATGGGGGCAACATAATTTTCTGCTGCTCGACGGGTGCGTTCTGCATCCACTTCACTAATGGTGCTGCTATGGTTTTTAACAGCAATATTTAATTGATCACAAATCACTAAAATATCTCGATTATCCAAATTGAGTTCCTTTGACAAATCGTAAATTCGTACTTTACTGTTGTTCATCCACAATCCCCCTAAATTCTGCTCTGGCTACTCCCTGGCAGATTGATACATATTTAAAAATTTAATTGGGTACAATACTCAGGCAGGCGTCTGAGTTTGATGAACCCGGATTTCAATAGTTAGTACCTTATTCTGGTTTCCCATTCTATTTATGACTGGGTTTGGGCATCAGGGAGATACAGGTATACCCTAAATGGGGACATGATTACCCCGTAGCCTTTACCTAGAGTTGTATTGTCGTTGCCTCCAATGGTAATAATCGTTGCTCTAACTGATAAAAAATTTCAGGGGGTACATCGGCTTTAAGCGATCGCCCCAGCCGATTCTTTCGTTGAGCCGACAATAAACAGCTCTTTTGTGGACATAAATAAGCAGATCGCCCCATGCCACAATCTAATTGTACTCTGTTTAATGGATACAGTCTGACTACACGCCAAAAAAAATCTTTGGGAGCTACTTTACGGCAGCTAATGCATCGACGGTAATGGATACCCATAGAAAGCCCGCAAATACTAAAAAAATAAGAACAAAAGGGAAATCGAACCCCAAAAAATTGTTACATCCTCCATAAATGTCAATTCATCATTTTTATCAAAGACTGGTCAATAATTAGTGACAAGAATAATTCCCACCATCCACTTGGCAAAGACCTGTAGCATGTTGAACTGCAATCAGTTGTTTCCGTGAAGGGGGAGTAATGGCATTTAAGGTTGGAGTGACGGCATAATTAAACTGCTTGCCAATGGTTAACATACCTTGATGAATAGAAGAACCTTCAATTTTTAGTTGTTGCACCAGGGGGAACCCAACTTCACCAATCCCTACCATAACATTTGCACTCACAATTGTGGGAGCTAATTTTGCTAGTACAAACCGCCCCTGCCATTTATTTTTTTCCGTCAGAGCAGTTGATTGGTAGGTGATAGCCCATGGCGTATAACCTCGACGAGTCAATTCATTAATCACCTCGCCACTGGAATTAGGTTGAGCCAAACCCTCGGAAAATTGTTGGATTTTTCTTGTAACTTCAGCATTCAAAGGAACGTTGATTCCTGGGGTACCCGTTACTTTTTTATCCCAGAAATGGCTGAACAACATTAACGATAATTGTCCGCCAGCACTGGTCACCGGATTTGAAAACACAATTTTAACCGGTTCCTGATAGTCCAACAATCCAAGTTGTTGCCATGTGAAACCAGGAGTGGACAAAATGTCAGCCAACCATTCTGTGTCAATTTCATAGGCAAACACGGGATCGTTAAAGATAGGGCGTAAATGATTCTGCTTTGTGGCTATCAACTGTGCAGATCTCATTTCAATGAGGACAACTAAGGGGTCATAAAAGGTTTCAGCATAGTTAGGACTCAATCCTTTAGACTTAAGCACTTCCAATAAAGGTTCTGTTTGTCCCACATCCCCCGCCCAAAATAATTGGGTTGTTTTCAAATCAAGGTTTCCCGTTTCAACTTCGGTGACTTGTCCAAGGGAGCCCACAGTTTTTACCTCATTTTTATTTAATTGGGCGGGTACCTTATCTAAGACTTCAGTTTGGAAAACAGTTGACTGGACAATGGGTAAGCGTTCACTACCCACTAACATGCCAATTTTAGGTGCGCCGCTAAACGCCTGATAGACCACAACGACGCCCAAAACTCCGCCAATAAAGAATAAAGTTACGCCATAACCCCAATAAAAAAACCGGGCTCGACGTCCCAAATTCCCAGAAAGGGCAATGAACGACATGGACAGAATCCCTACGGCAATTGCTGAAAGGGGATTCATCTGCCGTAAAACGAATAAAATCAGAATTAATAGGAAAAAGGTGACTATTCCAAGTGTTGTGGAAGACAAGAAACGAAACTTCATGGCAACCCCTCGTTATTTTACTGGTCTCATCAAACAATAGGCATGGTACCCATTCCTACCATGAATACATTAGGGCGATTAATTTTTACTAGAACCATACATTTCCAGGAATTAAAGAGCATCGGCAATCCCTTTCAAAAACTGTTGAGCAGTTTCGTTCACATTCTGACTGTAAATGGGAGTTGCCGAAAGCGCACTTGCCACCATCTTGACTTGATCCGGGTCAATGTTGCCCACAGCTACAAAAATAACCTTCCCTCCCTCTTGTTGAGTAAAACGTTGATAACGCTCAACCAAGGCTGGATTTGGCTCATCGCTGGGTGCTCCGTCAGAAAAAAAGACTACAATTCCTGTTCCATTTTTAGGAACGAATTCAATCGCCTGCTGGGCTGCATTAAATAAATAGGTGCCCCCATCTGCCTGTAACTGAGATAGGTCTTGGGTCAGTTGGTCACGGGAATTACCAGATAACTGTTTAGTTTCTCCTGAAAAAGTTAAGACTGAAAAACTATCATCCGGTCTATATAAACCATACTTTTTGGCATTATCTGGATTCACTAAAGCGACTGCGCCCCGTTTTAAGCCATCCAGACCTTCTCCCTCCATTGACCCGGACACATCCAAGACTAATACCCAGCCAGCCAGATTTCTAACCTGTGCATTGTAGAAATTAATCCCTGCTCGTAAACTAGTTCCCGAAAAAGGGCGTAAAACATTACTTTTTTTTACAGCAGGCACTTGATCCAGGGATTGAGCAATCTCTGACTGGGATACAGACTGGAACACAAGTCGAAACTTTTCAGCATGATTTTCCTGCCGCCAAAATGCCGTAGGAACCACTTGTAAAGGTGTCTTTAATTTAATCGGAGCCAGATCACGACTACGAAAATCAACGACTGAATGATTGGTAAAAGGACGATTGAAGAGGGTGTTATACCCTACAACCAATGCTTGATTTTGGGTCAGCCATTCATTTCCCTGGTTATATGCTTTTTCCATTAACCAGGCGGTGGACTCACTGCTTAAACACCGATTCTCATAAATTGACTTTAGTGTTGGCAGGGTTTGAGGGGTAAATTGAGGTTCGTTGTTATGATCTGCTCCAGCAAAAGCCATGTAGGCGGTATTACCAGATTTGCTATAGATGGGCACCGAAGAGGCTAAACACATCCCTCCTTTAGCCACTGGCTTTGCAAGCACGGCAACAATTTCATTAAGTCCGACTTCCCGGTTAAAAAAACCAAGTTTTTTAAGAACAACGGGGGATGCCCAAAATTCTACATAGGTAGTGTATAGGTCCATTGAACCCAGAGAAAACTGACCAGGGCAGGTGGCTTCAATTAAGTTATTATCAGCCACCATCACAGCATCTAATTGGTTGTCACAGAGGGCTTGAGCCACAATAAAGCTCCCCCCTTTTTGAATAACATAGTTGCTTAAGCCCTGAGCCTTTAACGCTTGTTCCATGACTGGTACCAACTCACTGTTCTCTGAAGTGACCCCAATATTGACCGTACCTCCATCTCCTACTCGGTTGATCACTTGGGAACTCAGATTTTGGGTGCTAGTAGAGGTGTTGGTTTCATGAAAAAAGGTTCCACAGCCAACTATGAGTAAACCAAAACAACCAAGGATTACGGGAAAGAGTTTGATGTTCATTGGATTTATAGCCAGGGAAGTTATCAGTTTGAGGGGATTAGGGGAAAAATTCAATTATCTTTCCAAAGAAAGAACAGGTCATTACTCAAAGTGTGACCAAGGGATGAAACGAGGGGAATTAGGGATGGCTACGTAATTGCTTTTCCAAGTAACGACTTCCTTGGGACATAAGATAACACAGAAGCCAGTATAAAACCCCAATAAACAAATAAACCTCAGCATGACGACCAATGAATATGGGGTTGGCTAAAATTGAACGGCTGATACCTAATAAATCAAAAAGTCCTACAATTGAAACTAAGGTGGTATCTTGCAGGAGACTGATGAACAAGCCCACAATGGCAGGAATGGAAATTTTTAAGGCTTGGGGTAAAATAATCAACCCTAAGGTGAGGGGCGTATTCAGCCCTAGGGAATTAGCCGCCTCAAATTGACCCTTAGGGATAGCTTGTAATCCGCCCCGAATAGTTTCAGCCAAGTAGGCAGACACAAATAGGGTCAAACCCAAGATAGCCCTGAATACTACGTCCAGCCGCCAACCACTGGGTAAAAACAAAGGCACCATAATTAATCCAACGAATAAAATGGTAATTAATGGCATCCCACGAACCAATTCTATGTAAAGGGTGGATAATCCCCGGATGACTGGTAGAGAACTTTGTCTACCTAAGGCTAAAAGAATGCCAAAGGGAAAGGATAAAATGCTACTAACCAAGGACATAAGTGCTGTTAGTAACACTCCTCCCCAGGCAATGCTGGAGATGGCTGGCAAGCCTAATCCTCCCATAATCAACCATAATCCAATTAAAAATATGACAACCCAGCCTAAGGTTAACCGCTGCCCCCAAGGAAATGATGGGTGCCCACACCAATAGCTAATTTGAGCTGTCACTGATAACAATACAATGAGTCCAGACAACTGAAGACGGATGAGTAGGGGCTGATCCCCAATAAACGGCCAAATACTAATTGTCAGGACAGCAAGAGCCAAGCCGCATAAGACGGTTGGATTAAACAAATAACCCTTGGATAGACGAGTCAAGACACCCCAGGTAAGACCCGTCATTAGCATCAAGAGGGATAGGAAAAGCCACAAACGCCAATATTCTCCTGGGGGGAAACGACCCACAAAGTATAATGGTAAATTTTGGGGAATAACTTCCCACTTGGCAAAATTACCAGCCCAGTGACCAAATTTCAATAATGAGTTGAATAATAGGGTGCCCAGTAAAATGGTGAGGATGGTGTTAATCCAGCTATTAAATAGGTTTTTACGCAGCCAAACCAGGAAAAATAACTGACTCATGTCAGTCAATGGGGAGGGGTTGGAATGGTGGTGAACCATGGTTAACGCTCCTGTATTTGGACGCTTTGGTTCAACCGGTTCATCACTAGGGAGATGAGTAGGTTCATGGTTAAGTAGGTCACTGCCCATAATAGTACAATCTCCACTGCCCGCCCCGTTTGATTTTGGGTGGTTTGACCAGTAGCAATGATGTCAGGATACCCAATTGCTAACGCCAGACTGGAGTTTTTTGCAAGATGCATATACTGACCATTGAGGGATGGGATAATAACCCGCAATGCCTGGGGAAGTACAACCAGTCGCATGGCAGCACTGGTTTTTAAGCCGAGGGAACGGGCGGCTTCCCATTGTCCCTTGGAGACAGATTGAATGCCAGCTCTCACAATTTCAGCAATAAAGGCACCAGTGTAGAAAGTAAGACCTGAAAGCATGGCTGCGTATTCCAGGGATATCCTAACCCCACCAATGATTAACTTGTCATTGGACAGAAAGGGGAAACTCCAATTCAATCCCACCGAAAGTAAGAGGAGGGCGATCGCTCCTATCCCCCAGAGTAGCAGCCTCGGTATACCACTGGGTCGTCCAAACTGTTCCATTTGTCGTAAATTCCACCGCCAAATGTAATAAGCAATAAATGCCAGCAGGAATACACTCACAATTGCAACCCAAGTAGACACGGTATTAGCAGGCCAGGGTAAATATAAACCCTTTTTACTAATATAAACAATCCCCGCTAGCCGACGCACCCCACTCCCATCAGAAAGCCCAAAAAAAACCACCAGATACCAGAAAAATAATTGCAACAAAAGAGGGGTGTTACGGACTATTTCAACATAAATCAAGTTCAGGCGACGGATTAACCAATTATCTGAAAAGCTGGCAATCCCAGCCAATATTCCCACCCCAGTGGTTGCAACAAAGCCCACCAAAATTAATCGCAGGGTATTAACATAACCCACCCATAACGCCCAACCGTAGGTATCATCAGGGCTGTAGGGCAGAATATGTTCACCAATATTGAACCCGGATTGGTTTTTTAAAAACGTATAATCAAACTGCCGACCTAGTTGCTGAAGGTTACGGTTCATGTTAACAACCATGATCCCCATCACCCCGATCACTACCGCTAGCACCAAAGTTTGCAACCCCCAACGAATGAACCGTTCGTCTCTCCATAGGGGAATTGGGGTATCAGAGGAATGACGGGAAACCATGGAACGCAGGAGTAAAGAATAGAAAAAACGGCGGAAAAATTATATTTTCCGCCATCAGACAATATTAACGGAATGGGGGAGAGTAGATTAAGCCGCCATTGGTCCAAAGCTTATTGAGACCCCGGTCAATTTTCAACTTTGAATTTGTGCCTACATTGCGTTCAAAAATTTCCCCATAGTTACCCACTGCTTGAATGGACTGAACCAGAAAATCATTGGATAATCCCAACTGTTTTCCTAAATCCCCTTGGGTACCCAGGAAGTTTTGTACATCAGGATTGGCATCTTTCAGCTTAGTGGATACATTAGCTTGGGTAATACCAAATTCCTCAGCCTGAAATAACCCATAGGTTACCCATCTGACCACATCAAATAATGCAGAATCATTATTAATGGTCACTGGTCCTAAAGGTTCTTTTGAAAGCACATCATCCAACAGAATATGATCATCAGGTTTGGCTAGACCTGTGCGCTTAGCCGCCAATTGGGAACGGTCAGAAGTAAAGGCTTCGCAACGACCTTCGGCATAGGCGGCAGCGGCAGCATTAGAGTCTTGGAACTTCACCTCATTCACAGTAATATTGTTTTGTTTTGCCCGACTGGCCAAGTTTAATTCAGTGGTGGTTCCGGTTTCCACACAAATTGACTTACCATTTAATCCTGCAAAGTCCTTGATTCCACTCGCCTTAGAAACCAGAACCCCCTGACCATCAAAGAAGGTGGTGGGACCAAACTCCAAACCATTTCCGCCCGATGAATCTCGACTAAGAGTCCAAGTAGTGTTGCGAGACAGCATATCTACTTCACCATTTTGCAGTGCGGGGAAACGAGCAGTGGAATCAAGGTTCCGATATTCTATTTTGCTATCAATATCAGTAGCTGTATTAAAAATAGCAGCGGCAACAGCACGACAAACATCCACATCTAATCCAGAATACTTGCCGGATGGATCAACAAAGCTAAATCCGGGAATGGTTCCTTCTACCCCACAAATCAACTTGCCCCGCCCCTTGATGGCAGCCAGACGACTACTGTCAGGAATCCCAGCAGCGGGTGATTCCCCTGAAGTGGAGGTAGGGGTTGGATTGTTTGTAACGCAAGCTGCAATACTGAGACTCAGTAGTGCAGCAATGAGTCCAACTTTACGCATGAATTTCTCCTCACTTGTGTAAATTCTGTTAAAAACAGTCAAAAATTAAATCATCGATGATGATTCATAACCATGACAAGAGTATAATATAAGTTTTAATTGAAGTCGTTAAATTTAGATAATTTTTTTGATTAGTTCACGCCATTAGGGTTTAGAGTTAGGTTTTTTATTCACTGATAAATCCTTGGTTTATCCACTCCTAAATTTCAACCTAATGGATAATCATCAATATTTTTTTTAGCATACCAACTCCCCTATGACAACTAAGCGGCTACAGTCAGTTTTGGTTGCTAACCCCAAACTAGACGAAGATGAATCAATGGTGGATTACTTTTATGACCAGCCGGGAAGCACCCCAGGAACCCTTAGTATTGAAGATGGAGCTCCCGAACCGGTAATCATTTTAATTGATTACTGCGAAGCAAATGCCCTTCGAGTTCAGTTGGATGACCCCGAGGCGGCTATCCCCTATTTAGATTCAGACTCTGTTTCTTGGGTAGATGTGCAGGGATTGGGTTCAGAAGATGTTTTACAACGGATGGGACAGGTTTTTGATTTACATCCCCTAGTGTTAGAAGATGTGGTTAATGTGCCCCAACGACCTAAGGTGGAAGAGTTTGGACATCAGTTATTAATCATTGCCCGAATGGTGACCCCCGATGATGATGGTAAAGGGTTTATTGGGGAGCAAGTTAGTTTTATTTTAGGTCAACACTACTTGTTGACAGTTCAAGAAGAGCCTGCCCATGATGCCTTTGGACCTGTAAGAGAACGGATTCGTACTAATAAAGGATTGATTCGACGACAAAATGCTGATTACTTAGCCTACGCCTTACTAGATGCAATTATTGATGGCTTTTTCCCAGTTCTAGAATATTACGGGGAACGAATTGAGGAACTAGAAGATGAAGTCGTTGCCAATCCTAGTCGTAAAACCTTGGAAAAAATACATGAATTGAAACGAGAGTTGTTGACTTTACGTCGAGCAATTTGGCCACAACGGGATGCCATTAATATGTTGATTCGGGATGGGAGTCCTTTAATTAGTGATGAAGTGCGGATTTATTTGCGAGATTGTTACGACCATGCCGTACAGGTGATGGATATGGTGGAAACCTATCGGGAACTGGCTTCCAGTTTAATGGATGTTTATCTTTCATCTGTTAGTAATAAAATGAATGAAGTGATGAAGTTATTGACTATTATTTCCACGATCTTTATCCCGTTAACCTTCATAGCAGGTATCTATGGCATGAATTTTAATACTGATAAATCACCCTTGAATATGCCAGAACTCAATTGGTTTTGGGGGTATCCAATCTGCATTTTAGCGATGGTTTTGATAGCGGGTGGGTTAGTGATCTTTTTCTGGCGACGGGGTTGGTTTGAAAACTTTTCTACCCTCAACTAGTACTTCGGGATCCATCCCGTTGTTTTTTGGTAAAGAAAAGGAATCAGTTGTAAAGTTTTACAGCTGATGACTGCGCCGAAGTTCAGTAATTTGATCGGCAACCTCTAATATACGGGGGGAAATATCTGGACCTGTGAGGATAATATCAACATGGACAGGGCGATCGCTCAAAAATGCCAGAACCTCTGCCTCAGGAATCAATCCAAAGGCGATCGCCAGACTTAATTCATCCAAAACTACTAAGGAATAACGACTGGCAGTAACTACATTCCGGGTATATTGCCATAAATCCTGAACTGATTGGATTTCCAATTCATCTGCCAAGGGTTTTTGAATGCAGCGCGGTAAATTACATCGAATCCAATCCAAATTTTGTCCCAACTGCACCGGATGATCATACCCCTGTCCAATCCCTCCTTTCAAAAATTGTACTACTAGCACTGGCGTACCCTGCCCGGCTAACCGCAAGGCATGGGCCATAACATTCGTAAAAAAACTCCGATGATTGGCAGTAAATACCTGTACCAACCCTTCCAATCGGTAAGGATGTTGTATGGAGGGACGGAGGGATGGGGTCTCAAGTTGGGAAACCATAGATTAGATGAAGCCAATAATAGGGACAACAATAAAATTTAAGCAACCAGTTGTTCCTGTAATCCAACTAAAGGTAAGGATTGAAGGAGAGTCCTAGGATCATTGCCCCCAAACCCCCAACCAATTTATCCTTAGCTGTTTAGAGCTACCGGGAATTGAAAATCCCACCGAATATACATTCCTTGATAGATTCATTCCAACTCCTCTCTTCACTCAAAAGAGAGCCTATATCCCAAGAATATCCTTAGGACTATAGACACTGAACAGGGCAACTTAATACCAATAGCGTTTTAACTAGCATATAACCCTCATAAAACACTAGATAAACCAAAACGTCAATTAGTTCATAAGTTCTAGTTTACTGAATAAAGCCCCGTTTGGTAATAAACTTTGCCATTATTGAGGAGGTTTATAAGCTGTCACAGGTAGGGTGACGCCTCCGGAGGACTTCTGTCAGAGTTTCCAATGGAGTTGGCAGAGGAGCCGTCACTGCTATCCATTCATGGGAGATGGGATGTTGTAGTCGTAGTCGCCAAGCATGAAGGGCTTGACCCGGTAAATTAACACCGATGTTGTGGTGAGAGCTATATAAGGGGTCCCCTACAATGGGATGACCAATGTGGGCACTATGCACTCGAATTTGATGGGTTCGCCCTGTTTCTAAGCGGAATTGGATTAAAGTATAGTGACCTAACCGCTCTTGGATTTGCCAGTGGGTGACTGCCGGTTTACCCCCATTTTCCATGGGTATGACTGCCATTTTTTTTCGATCTATTGGGTGACGTCCAATGGGCTGATTAATTGTTCCAGTGGAAGTACGGGGGGCGCCATAAGCCATACCCCAGTATTCCCGATAGGCAGTTTTAGCCTGAAATTGTTGTTGAAGTTGTTGATGAGCTTCATCAGTTTTAGCAACAGCGATGGCTCCGCTAGTATCCTTATCCAATCGGTGTACAATGCCTGGACGCTGAATACCACCAATACCAGACAGATGTTTACAGTGGGCTAATAAGGCATTGACCAATGTTCCCCGTTCATGACCAGCAGAAGGATGGACAACCATTCCGGCGGGTTTGTTTACAATCACCAATTGGGTATCTTCATACAAAATTGCCAAAGGTATGGGTTCCGCTATGAGTGCCAGAGGTTGAGCAGGAGGAATCGTGATTTGGATCCCATCTCCCGACTGAACCATCGTCTTTTTAGAAGTGCAAACAACGTGGTTAATGAGGATTGTCCCTTGCTCAATCAGCCGTTGCAGTCGGGAACGGGACAATTGAGGGCAGCGGTCAGCTACAAACTTATCCACCCGTTGCCACGATTCATCAATCCCTACTTTTAAGGTCAAAACGGTTCCATCGTTTACGTCTTCATCAGAATCATTATCAATGTACTCACTTAAAACTCCATGGATCGGATTCACTAACAACGTTTTAATCCCTATTTCAGGTGATTGATTAACTGCCCCATCCATAATGGGAAAAATATAAGATACATAAATGGAATGGACTAAACCTTTTTCTGTAATACTGCCCAGGCACAGGAACCCTGTGCCTGGAATAGCCCATTAACCTTATTTATTGGGTTGTGGAGTAAGACGGAGGTAAGGTTTGATTTCTGTCACTCCTTTCGGGAACTTTTTCCGTGCTTCGTCTGTAGAGATGGAAGGAACCACCACCACATCATCACCATCCTTCCAGTCTACTGGAGTGGCAACTCCATAGTTATCTGTCAATTGTAAAGAGTCAATCACCCTCAAAATTTCATCAAAGTTCCGTCCCGTGCTGGGAGGATAAGTAATAGTCAAACGTAACTTTTTCTGCGGGTCAATTACAAAAACGCTACGAACTGTTAATTTCGCATTTGCATTGGGATGGATCATGCCATAAAGATCAGATACCTTTTTGTCTGAATCTGCCAGGATAGGGTAGTTGACGGTCGTGTTCTGAGTTTCATTAATGTCACCAATCCAACCTTGATGGGATTGGGCATCATCCACACTCAGGGCAATCACCTTAACCCCCCGTTTTTCAAACTCAGTTTTAAGTTTGGCGACAGAACCCAGTTCAGTGGTGCAAACTGGGGTATAGTCAGCAGGATGGGAAAATAAAACAACCCAATTAGACCCTGCCCAATCATAAAAATTAATTTCTCCCTCGCTTGAGGCTTGGGTAAAATCTGGAACAATATCACCGAGTTGTAATGCCATAATGGTATCCTTAAAACAATTTACTGGTCACTCTGGGTAGTCCTTAGTTTTCTTATTCCCTATTCTGAAAAAATCCAAAAGTAGGGTGGAGAGAACCATTGCAATAGGGTAGATGGGAAATGAAAACCCAAATTACTTCAATTTTCCCACAAAAGTACAGCTTATCCATCGAGGTTTAGATCTTTCTTGATAAACCATTGAATCAATCCTATCAAAGGGTTAAGCTTTGGGGGTCGGTGGAAATTAAAGTTGCCAAATCTTTTAAGAAAGAGGCAGCATGGGTTCCATAAATAATACGATGGTCACAGGTTAGGTTTACTTGCATTTGTCGTTGGATTGCCAAGGTTCCTGATGCTGTGACCACCACATTAGGCTGGGAAGCCGCAATGGCCAAAATCGCCCCTTGCCCTGGGGGTAGAATCGCATCAAACCGATCGACCCCAAACATTCCCAGATTAGACAGGGTAAAGGTGCCAGTATTATATTCATTGGGAGACAGTTGTTTCAACCGAGCCCGATCTACCAAATCCTTCCAATTTCGAGAGAGGGAGTACAAATCTAATTCATCGGCATTTACCAAAACTGGAGTTACCAAACCGCCATCATCCATGGCTACTGCTACCGCCACATTCACTCCACGATGGTATTGTATCCCTTGCTCAGTATAACTGGCATTCAATAGGGGGTGTTTTTGCAAGGTGATGGCAACGGCTTTAGCCAGTAGGGTTGTCATTGTCACCCCCTTTGACTTCACTTTTTTGTAAAGCGCGTCCAAGTTGTCAGTGGCGATGGTATAACCGACTCGAAAGACCGGCACCGAAAGGGATACCAGCATATTACGCACCACTGCTTGCTGAAGGGTGGACAGGGGTACCACTTCCCCAAGGGAATCTGGTGAAACAGTTAATCCGTTGTGACTGGGGGGGGTGATTCTCGCCGCTGGATGAGAAATGGTTACAGGAGTGGGAATAGTTGGGGGAATAACTGAAATAATTTGTTTGCCCACCGCCGCTTCCACATCCTCTGCCTGTACCCGACCATGGGGACCCGTTCCCTTAACCCCAGTTAGATCCACCTTTAATTCTTTAGCTAATTTACGGGCACGAGGGGAAGCTACCAATCGTCCCGTTCCATTGGTACTGACTGGATCGGGGGTACTGTCGACTTGGGAGGGTGTTGGGGAGGTGGTGATTGCCGTGGGAAGCGATGGGGGAACGGGCTGGGGAATAACCGAACGGTTCCGTTGCTGGGCAATTTCAATTTCAGCAGCAGTTTCGGCAATAAAACCAATGGTGGCTCCCACCGGAGCCGACTCGCCGGCAGGGACTAAGATGGCCCCTAAAAAGCCTTCATAAAAGGCTTCTACATCCATATCCGCCTTATCAGACTCTACAACTAAAACAGTTTCCCCCTTGGCAATAGGATCTCCAGGAGATTTCACCCAAGAGACAATTTTCCCCTCAGTCATGGTAGAACTTAGGGCAGGCATAAAAATATCTTGAATCATGAATTCGGTTCAATGAATAATGAAGAGTATAAAATTATGGCGATCAGCCATTAAGGAAAATTTGGATGAGATTTTAAATTATTATAGATCATTCTCATCGCATTCAGTGTTGTATTGATACCCCATCGTTAGGGAACCTTAAACAATATCAAGTGACAACTCCCACCGTCAACTGCTAAGAGCGGTCTGACGGTGGCTGCTCAAATTCACAAATGAGAGTTCTTGTCTCACAGGCTGTGCATCCACTAAGTCTCCACAAGCAGCAAACGGTTGATTCGCAAAGGGTATGGTGATGGTATCAACTAAATTATAGTAAGCCAGTGTTTTGGACTGGAACCTATTGCGTTGCCAGTTGTGGCGGCGTTGCTATGGATCAGGTCAAACAATATGTCGAAAATCAACGTGAAATCCCAGACTAATGGTTCCCTCGTCCCCCACCCCTTCAGTGTTGAGGTCTACGATTGTCAATTTACTCAGGGGGGACTCCTCTTACTCAGGGGTGGGACTCCTCCCTCACCACCAACCTCCAAGAACAGTCTGGTGGGAGTACCCCGCAGTTTAGATGGACTCTGGAAATATGGAATTGGTATTTTTCTTAACCAATTCCGTGGGAATTGGCTAAACTAAAGAAAAAGATTTCTAAAAAACAGCTTTATTGTTGATACTCAAGTATAAATGAGTTCAAAATAAGAGAAATTCAATATTTAAACTCGTTATCCATTCAGGAGAGCCATTCAGGTTTATTCTGATTCGTTGCTATTAGGAAAAAAGGAGATACCCCGGATGACCCCCAGTCAACCAATAATTGCAGCACCTGTACCGGAGAGTGCTCCAGGAAAAGCCCGATATGTCCCCCACAATTGTAGGCGGGTGCTTTGTGTTTTTCCCAAATATAGCCAATCGTTTGGTACCTTCCATCACGCTTACCCGCTTTTAGCGAATGTCAAAGCCTTGATGCCTCCCCAAGGAATTTTACTCGTAGCTGCCTATATGCCTTCTGAATGGGAAGTAAGATTTGTAGATGAAAATTTACGTCCTGTGTCCCATCGGGAATATCAATGGGCTGATGTAGTCATAATTAGCGGCATGCATATTCAACGTCCACAAATTAATCGGATCAATGATTTAGCCCATCGTATGGGTAAATTAACCGCAGTGGGGGGACCTTCAGTTTCCGGATGTCCTGAGTACTATCCGGATGTCGATTTACTCCATATTGGTGAAATGGGCGATGCCACCGATCGCATGATTGAATATATTGACCTGCATTTGGAACGTCCCCAACAACAAATTCGATTTGAAACCAAAGAACGACTTCCCCTTAATGAGTTTCCCGTTCCTGCTTACCATTTGGTGAATTTAAGTAATTACCTGATGGGTAGCGTTCAATTTTCCAGTGGTTGTCCCTATCGTTGTGAATTCTGTGATATTCCTGAGTTATATGGACGGAATCCTCGCCTTAAGACACCGGAACAAGTCTGCCATGAGTTAGATGCAATGGTGGCTACTGGAGATATTGGAGCAGTTTATTTTGTTGATGATAACTTTGTGGGCGATCGCCGAGCCGCCATGGATCTCCTCCCTCATTTAATTGATTGGCAAAAGCGCAACGGGTATCCATTGCAGTTTGCCTGCGAAGCAACTCTCAACCTTGCCCAAAGCCCCAAATTATTAGAAATGATGCGAGAGGCTTATTTTACAACCGTTTTTTGCGGCATTGAAACCCCGGATACCGATGCTTTGAAATCCATCTCTAAAACCCAAAATGTAATGGCAATGCCTATTTTAGAGGCGATCGATACCCTAAATAGTTATGGCATGGAAGTTGTCTCCGGCATCATTATTGGTTTAGACACAGATACCCCCGATACCGCCAATCGCATTTTAGAATTTGTCCGTCTATCCCAGATTCCCATGTTAACCATTAACCTACTCCATGCCCTACCCCGTACTCCTTTATGGCGTCGTCTAGAATTAGAAGGGCGGATTGTTAACGACGAAGGGAGGGAATCGAATGTGGAATTTTTGATGCCCTATGAACAGGTGGTGGAAATGTGGCGGAAATGTTTTACCACAGCCTATCAACCCAAATTTGTTTATGAGCGGTTTGCTTATCAAATGAAGCATACTTTTTCCAATCGCATTCAACCCCCCAATAGTCCCGCCCGCACTTCGGGTAAAAACATCCGTAAGGGTTTATGGGTGATGTTTAATATTCTGATTCGGGTGGGATTATTTAGCGAATATCGAGACATCTTCTGGTCCTTGGCTAAACCGGCTATTAAAGCTGGAAAGATTGAACAAATTATCCATGTTGCCCTAGTCAGCCATCATTTAATCCGATTCGCCCAGGAGTGTGCGCGAGGGATTGAATCAGCTTCATTTTACTCTCAAAAGGTACGGGAAGATCGACAAGTAGTTGCGGCTTAAACTGGTGTCGGAAATATCTTCCTTCCCTTAAGGGTCAGATCGCAAAAAACCATTGAATCTACATTAAAGCCAAGAGTATCCCGCTGTTGCAGCCCTCATCCCCTAACCCTTTTCCTGATTGACTGACAAAACTTCTCAGCCAAAACCCCGAAAGCCTTCACCCTAGCCCTCTCCCGATGGGAGAGGGAACCAGAGGGGTGGATCGGCTCCCCTCGCCCCCTAGGAGAGGGGTTGGGGTGAGGGCGTACAACTGTTGTCAGTCAACCAGCCCCTCCTCCCCAAAAGGGAAAAGGGGTTAGGGGATTCAAAGTTCCTCTCCCGTTCTGGGAGAGTAATTTAGGGTGAGGGCTGTAACAGCGGAATGCACCCAAAAGCCAGACATCTGGGAAGGTTCGTGCCCTGTCGCCAATCATCCCTAACAGAGGGGAGATGGGGTATCAATTGTAATCGTTTGCTGATATATCACTTGACAATTCTTGAGTTGTTCCCTATCTTGAACAAAACTAAATTAGGTTCCATGCCTTGTATTTTATTTTTCAGCCAACGTACCCTTAGATGACAATCTGATAACTTTCACATGCTTATTT
>CAIUCS010000011.1 GCA_903897715.1 uncultured Synechococcales cyanobacterium | reverse complement strand
TCTTTCGATTTCAGGCTTTCCCCAAGCATAGGCTCTTTGAAATGGTGGGATAAAAAATGATGTGGCATTTTTTGCTAACACATCATTTATTGAATGACTTTCTGTCTTCATGGATTGATCCTCTTGTTACTATTTTTTTGTGGCTTTTGACAATGCTACTGGTTGGGTACCTGGCACTGGTCTCTAAAGAGGTGATAAGCGCAAAAAACACTTACCTAGCAGTAGTTTTACTTGATTTGCTGAGGATGGTGCAAAAGCATACCTAGCCGATCTTCTGATGGGTCATCTCGGGTTGGCAGTCCAGTGCCTGGGTACCTCGAAAAATCAAAAATAATTAGGAATGGTAACGATTTTATCAGATTCACAGCACTATTTCATACTCAATAAGGCAATTAGTTGTGGTGCCCATCATTCATTTTAATCAACTAACTTATCAGCTACCCTATTGATGTTGAACGTGTTATGATAATCAAGATTCAAACGTTTTAATTCTAGTTTATTCTAAACTTTCTTTCCATGCGTGTATTTGTGTTATTGTTCAACCCTGGCACTGAAAATGAAGGAATTCATACCCTGACAGTGGGCGATCGCAACATTGTTTTAATGTTTGAATCAGAAGATGATGCCACTCGCTACGCCCTTTTACTAGAAGCTCAGGATTTTCTTCAACCGAGTATTGAAACTGTTGACCAGTCAGAGATTGAAGAATTTTGCGCTTCGGCAGGATATCATTGTCAGTATGTACCTTCTGGTTTCATTCCACACAATGATTTGGAAAAACTTTTATTAGTGCCACCGGAAACCAATCTTGCCATGACAGACTGGCAGTCTTCCTCCTCAGTTGAATCCCAAACTCCAAGTTATCTTCCTGATCCTGAATTAGAAAATTTTCGCCGTCGCCTAGAGGGGTTATTATAAACTCACTGTAATCTTTCCATTCCCTCCTTAAAAGAGAGTGGGGACACCCCTGTCGGGGAGAGTGAAGATTAGAATTCTCCAGAAACCTTGTTGATATCCGTTCATTGGGAAAACATAGGACGAAACCGGAATCAGATTATGGAACATAAGATATTAATTGATAAAATCCCTGACATTTCCATTGTCCTGTGTACTTTTAACCGTGCAACCTATCTTCCCACTTGTATTGAAAGTGTCATCAACCAAACCTTTACTCGTTGGGAGCTACTAATTGTAGACGATGGCAGCCATGATGATACGTTTACGGTTATCAACCCTTATCTGGAGGAATTTGAAAATATTCGTTACTTAAAACATAAAAACAGAAAACTATTCTTTGCTAAAAATATTGGTATTCAGGCATCTTTTGGTAACTATATTACGTTCATTGATAGTGATGATACGTATCACCATCAACACCTAGAGTCCCGTTGGCAATACTTGATGGAGCATCCAGATGTTGACCTTGTTGAAGGGGGTTTTGTCAGTGATGAAGAAATCTGGGTTGTCGATTACTTCAAACCTAGTCAGACGATTAATCTGAGAAACTGCGTACTTGGTCCCACATTTTTTGGTAAGCGACATGTTTTCTTCCAGTTAGGGGGCTTTCGTGAGATTGCTTATGGGGAAGATACAGACTTTTGGCGCAGAGCTGAACACGTTTTTAAGACCCACAAAATAATTGAACCTCAAACCTATGTTTATTCCAGAGCAGATACCAGCATAACCAAGAGTGTTATGGCAGAAAGGACACCCTAATGGGTTATAGTTTCCTAGCTTTTCATTGGGAGGAAGTGGGCGTTGCACAAATAAAAGCTGATTGCAGTCGTCAGTTCATTGATAACTACTCAATGCTTTAATATTCTCAAGATGTCAAAAAAATGTGCCTAAAAATGTGCTGCAAAGGCATGGAATTTAAACAGATTGAGAGATGTACCGATGTTAGTCATAACTCGGTCATCAACTGGGTTATAGCGGTTCTTGAACGTATGAGGTACACCCTAAATGAGAGAAGCCTCGCAGCTCGTGGACTTGGGCAACTAACCTGTACCTCATCCGAATGAGAACCGCTATATCAACTCAGGGGGTCAAATTATCAGCAAGACCTACATGACCAGAGTTGAGGGTGAAAATACGAGACTGAGACATTATCGTGATCGATTACATCGTAAAACTGTATGCTATTCAAAATCCGAACAAATGTTGAGACATTCAATTCATTTGTTAATTCACTATCTTAAGTACAAATCGATTCCTTGATTTTCTTGATTCATTACTTCTCAGTCAAAACCCCGAAAGCCCTCACCCTAGCCCTCTCCCGATGGGAGAGGGAACCGGAGGAGTGGATCGGCTCCCCTCGCCCCCTGGGAGAGGGGTTGGGGGTGAGGGCGTACAACTTTTGTCAGTCAACCAGGGAGAAAACACACCAGTTTTCTTTGTTCAATGACGAAGGCAATGCAGTAGCTATTGACGAACCTGTCAAAGATTTTCCGCTGATTCATTTCTTAAAATTGTCAGAATCAGAATTTTCAGGATTAAAAGATGCTCAGGATGAATAATTACGATAGCATTACATATAAAATTAATGGTTCTGCTATGTAGGTACACGAAAAACAGATTTTATTGTTGAAAATGTGCCAATTGAAATTTGAAGTGCAACAGCGTCTGATCTGTTTAGATACAATACTTCAAACGGAGTTTTGTAGTCAAGGAGACTGTCAAGCATTTTGTGTAAAGTATAGAAGCTAGAGGTGGAGACCATCCTCGAAGAAGATGGCAAAGCGATTGAGAGCAGGTTTCCCATCCTTAATCGGCATTGTCCATTGCTGGGATATATTCCCCATCACCAAATAGACCACCTTGAAAGCAGCCTCATCAGAGGGAAAAATCTGCTGAGATGTAATCACCTTCCCCAAGCTGCTATTCATTGACTCAACGGCATTAGTGGTATAAATCACCCTGCGAATCTCAGGCGGGAAAGCAAAGAAGGGGATAAGGTTCACCCAATGACTACGCCAAGACTTGCTGATTGATGGATATTGTTTGTCCCACTTCTGAGCAAAGAGTTCAAGGTTAAACTCTGCCTCCCATTCCGTAGCGCTACTGTAAATCGTCTTGAGGTCAGCACAAACTTGTTTGCGTTGCCATGAGACAAAAGCAACTGAGTTTCTGACCATGGGGATAATGACCCCTACCGACTATCCAAACCGATGATCAATGGAACTTAATCACCCGATAGTGATTTTTAGACTCTAGGGTAAAGTTAATCTTTATGTTTAATTGTGTATCCCACTATTAGCGTAAGATCGCCTTATTAGTTTGCGATTAATTGTTTAAATTTATGAATGCTGCTTTACTTTGGCAACGGTATCAATCTTGGTTATACTACCACGCTGACTTAGGTTTTTATCTTGATATTAGTCGAATGCGGTTTAATGATGACTTTGTACAAGCATTACAACCAAAATTAGAACATGCTTTTCGGAGCATGGCAGACTTGGAGGCGGGGGCTATCGCTAATCCCGATGAAGAACGGATGGTGGGGCACTATTGGTTACGGGATCCTGATTTAGCCCCTACTCTGGAGTTAAAGTCTGAAATTGAATCCACCTTAAAAAAAATTGAAACATTCGTATCTGGGGTACATGATGGGAGCATCCAACCCCCCGTAGCCCCCAAATTTACCGATATAGTATCCATCGGTATTGGTGGTTCAGCCCTAGGACCGGAGTTTGTCGCCCAGGCTCTTTCCCCAGATGACCCTCCTTTGAACATTCACTTCATTGACAATACGGATCCTGCAGGCATTGATCGGGTTATTCATCCCATCCGCGATCGCCTGAATAGTACTTTGGTCTTGATCATCTCTAAATCTGGCGGTACCCCGGAAACCCGTAATGGCATGATTGAAGTTCAATCCGCCTACGCTGATCAACATTTAGTGTTTTCCAACTATGGCGTTGCAATTACCGGGCATGGAAGTCAATTAGAACGACAAGCCATTACCGAGGGATGGTTAGCAACGTTCCCCATGCACGATTGGGTGGGAGGGCGGACTTCAGAGTTATCAGCCGTAGGTCTACTACCTGCCGCCTTGCAGGGAATTGACATCCGTGCCATGTTAGCGGGGGCAAAAGCCATGGACAAAGCGACCCGAATTCCCGATTTAAAGTCCAATCCAGCGGCTTTAATGGCTCTAGCATGGTATTTTGCTGGCAATGGTAAGGGAGAGAAGGATATGGTAGTCCTGCCCTATAAAGATAGCCTATTGCTATTTAGTCGCTATTTGCAGCAATTGATAATGGAATCCTTGGGGAAAGAACGAGATTTAGATGGCAACTTAGTCTATCAAGGTATTGCAGTATACGGCAACAAAGGTTCTACTGACCAACATGCCTATGTACAACAATTACGGGAGGGAGTACCCAATTTCTTTGCAACCTTTATTGAAGTATTGGAAGACCGCAATGGGCGATCCATAGAAGTAGAACCAGGTATTACTTCTGGGGATTATTTATCTGGTTTATTACAAGGAACCCGTCAAGCATTATATGAAAACCAACGAGATTCCATTACCCTTACAATTCCCCAAGTTAACCCTTATACAGTAGGTGCCCTAATTGCTCTATATGAAAGGACAGTTGGTTTGTATGGGTGTTTAATTAACGTCAACGCTTACCACCAACCGGGGGTAGAAGCGGGCAAACGGGCTGCTGCATCCGTCTTGGATTTACAAAACCGGGTTATTAAGGTCGTTGTTCAAGAAAGTGATCCCATGTCCCTCGTTGACTTGGCTAAAAAAATACAAGCAACTGACCATGTGGAAATTATTTACAAAATTCTGCGGCATTTAGAAGCCAATTGTCGCCGAATAAAGTTATACGGGGATCTGGGACAGCCGGAAACATTAACCGTCGGTAAACGTTAAAATTTAATTCGTGACCACCGGTTAGTGCTGATATACCGGTTCCTGAACGGATGAGGTACACCCTAAAGAAGAGAAGCCTTGCAGCTCATGAACTTGGGCAACTGACCTGTACCTCATCCAAATGGGAACCGCTATATCCCAAACTCAGGATAAAATTGGTAATCCTCAACTAGTAAGGATGTGACTCTTAGCGTGACATATCCTGGCTCACATACCATTATTGTCCCTACCAAGAATGGTATGAACGTGTTGGGGTTGCCCCCAAATGATTCGTTCATGTCGATAAATTACCATACCTGGTTTGGCTCCCTTGGGTTTATAAACATGGCGAGGCTGGGTATAAACAACAGGCACCTGGACACTTTGGCGGGCGCGACTATAATATGCAGCTAAATTAGCAACAAACTGCAAATCACTTGTATCAGCCACTGCTCCTGGGGGTAGTCTTAATAAAACATGACTACCTGGTATTTCCTGAGTGTGAAACCACAGGTCGTAGTCTCCGGCTGTTCGACCCGTTAATCGATCGTTTTGACGGTTATTGCGTCCAATTAGTACTTCAAACCCATTGGGACTGAAGTACTGAAGGGGCTGGCTGGATTCGTCAACTATTCCCCTGTCTTTACCCGTATGTTTCGTTTTTCCCCGGGTTCGTTTAGGTTTATTCTGTGAATGGGTACTCTTCTCCAGCCCATAACCTTGTTGGATCAACTCCTGTTGTATTTCCACTAACGCTAACCAGTCATTTTCATCATGGTATCGATTGAATTGGGTCAACATGGATTCCACGGCTTCCACATACCCTAGTTCCAGATACACCGCCGTTCGTAATGGTTCAACCGCCAGCCGCGATCGCCGTAACTTTTGATGACGTTTATAAAAAGCTTGGGCATTTTGTATCCCGGATTGATTTGGATCTAAGGGAATCTTTACAGAGCATCCGCTTTCAAAATCAGGGACAGACAGTTGGCATAATCCAGTCTGACACATTTGCAGATTTGCCATTACTAAATCAGCATATTGACGATAAGCATCAGCCTGTTCCGCTTGCTCTAATTGTTCATCAAACAGTTGGGCTTTAGTCCGTAATTTGGCAGCCACAGCACTTATTTTTTGCCCCAGTTGTACTCGTAATTGGTCAAATCGTTGCTCATGCAAATGTTTTTTATAATATTGATCGATTAAATTCTGTAGTGTAAGCGTTGTTGATTGGATAGTTCCCCACCCCATGACCGAATACCCGCTGCGTGTCCAGCCGGGTCGAAATTGAACGGGAGGGGCGGTGGGCGGGGGATTAGTGAACTGCCATAAATGATCTGCTGTTGCTAAAGTAGATAACCAAGATTCCCAACATCCAAATAACCGTTGCCATTGATCCAAATCTAGCTGATCCGTAAATTGGTTATAATCCAGTTTTGCTTCGTCAAGCATGGATTCAACTAAGGCAGAACTAAGCCCTCGATAGGTTTGTAATATCCTTTTTTTCAACGAACCAGGTATTAATGTGAGTCGAGACTGCCACCGTTGCATCGTCTCTGTGACGTGGGGAACAACTTGGGTTAACTCGGGGGGCACTTCATAGGGCTGACCAGTTTGAACTGAACGAACCCTGGATTGGGAATGGCTCACCTGATGGGCAGCAGTGACAATTATTCCATCTCCATTGACCAAAATCACATTACTATACTTGCCCATAATTTCCACGTAAACTGTCCACAGAGGGGCTTCTCCAGGACGGTGGGCAAATTGAAGTACTAAAACGCGTTCCCATGGGGCAATAGGATACATACCCACAAGGGCAAGACCAACCAACTGATGGTGGAGTTGCTGACTAAAGGTAAATGTATCGGGGATACGGGGTGGCGCATCCCCCATGCAAAAATGGGCAGCTTGAGGATGCCAGCAAAGCGTCAGCCACCCCCGCCCTGTGAGGGTGCGTAAGCCAATGGTAAGCTGGTGGCGATCCCATTGATAAACCTGCTCTAAGCGGGCGGGTACCCATTGGGAACGTATTTCACAACAAACGGCTAATAAAGTAGTGTAATCAAAGGGTTGCATGGGACTGGATGCCAGCAAAACCAATTATCTGGTTAGACAACTTGTTCTACCTCAGCAATTTCGGGAATCGATTCCCGTAAACGGCGTTCAATCCCCATTTTTAAGGTCATCGTTGAACTGGGACAGGAACCGCAAGCACCTTGTAACCGCAGTTTAACAATGGGTCCTTCAATCTCTACTAATTCCACATTGCCTCCATCTGCCATGAGATAAGGACGCAATTCGTCCAAGACTTCTTCCACGTTATCTGATGTAAGGGCTAAAGACATGGTACACCTGCTAATCTAGCAATAAGTTTGATCATTATCCAACTAGGGACGTTTTTTGCGTTCATCTAATTTATTTTAACACATCGGGAAATGGGACAGGGTAAACGGTTACGTTGGAACTCTTGGGGTATGTGCCCCTGTCTCCCACTTCACAACAACGGTATCCCCACCATAGTGGAAAAGCTTCCGGCGCCAAGTCTAGGGTACTTCAATGGAGATCAAAGCATTTTCAGGAATACAACCTTGGTATTGTCCATGCTCAGCCAGTACTGCCACAACCCGTAAAGACCAGTCTGGAGCGACTCCCATATCAGCCCAAGGGATACTAAGTTCCATGCAATCACCGATGGCTGCCTGGATGCG
>CAIUCS010000010.1 GCA_903897715.1 uncultured Synechococcales cyanobacterium | reverse complement strand
TAATAGTGATCCAACCCATAATAACCCCCCCAAAATCAACATGGTCAAAGAACTGTTCACCGGTGCTAAAATATTGGAATACAGGGCTTTTTTTTGCAATAGCCGATGGACTACCCCTTGTAATTGTTGGATTCGAAGGATAGTAGATCGTTGATGTCCGAAGGTGTGTACCACTCGTAATGCTTGGATACTCTCTGTCATATCCTTAGAAACCTCTATTATGCCTTCGGTTAATTGAATAGATAGGGCGGAGATACGGGGTAGAAGGTAACGTTGTAGCCCTATCAGCCCTAAGGCTAGTCCTAAGGCAACAATTGACAAAGGAATCGACAAGGTTAATAAAGTGGCACTATAGGTCAGTACTAGCAGAGTAGCAGTTAAGAGCCCACTCATAAGATTAATTTGAGTGCTAACAGTATTAGCAGCATTATTGATATAACTGGTCAAGTCCCCCAATTTATATCGACTTGCACAGGGGAAGCTAAAACTAAGAATATGTCCGAATACTCTATGGGTCATTTGGGTTTGAACCCGAGCAGAAAGATACCCTACGCTCACTAAATTAAGATAACTGAGGGCACTTCGCAATATCTGCATGAATACGGCAAGCCCAATTAAAGGAATAAGTATCCCACGCCCGTCTTGTTGAACCCAATTCGCTAAACCCGGCAAAAATTCAGCTACCCATTGGGGTAAGGTGAGTAGAGATTCTCCGCCCATTGCCCTTAATGCCAAGAATAGTACTCCCAGGGTAAACCCTTCAAGTAAAGCTGACATGATATCACTAATAAAACTTACCAGTATTAGCCCACGATTACGAAATATGGTGTGGAGGATTATTCGATGAGCTGGGGAATTATTATAGCCAGGGAATAGATACTTGAACTGGTGTTTAAGCCATAAATTGATCATAGGGTGACTAGCCTGGAAGAATTACGTGGAGACCCTTTGAACCAACAACGGATTGTTTTAGATACTTGACAATAGGGTTAGTTGACAATAGGGTTAGTTTTGTCCAACGTGGAAAAACGTTAATCCATTAAAAAGGTATTACTGATGTTCATCATGAATAGTAGAACCATATCAACATATCACCAATTGTAACGGTTCATACGCCCTCCGGAGAATGGATCAACACTTCTCATTATGAAAACCTTCAACCCATCGTGATCCTAGCTATTGAGAATATTCTCAGTAGCTCTGTGTGAAAAGCCTATGCCGCCGTTAGCGATCACAATGGTAAAAGAGGTCTAAAATAAGAAATAAAAATTGTTGAGAATAGGGTACTGGCTATGCCCCTTGGTTCCCTCCCGCAGGGGAACAAACGGTTACCTCCAATTCATTAAAAGCCGCTTAAGATCGCGAGTAACATAACGCAAGATAGCTGTCCCAACTGATAATGATCAGGCGAAATGCCTGATATACAAAAATTATAGGTTAAAAGATCAGCGTTCCTTCGTTGCTTCTATGCTACTTAAAACAAAGTATTTATCCCAAAACCCTACTAAAGCCGTGAAAACCATATGTCCCCTAACTTGTCACTGGAAAGCAGTTACTCTAAGCAGCCAATAGTATTGTTTCCCCCTTTGAAAAAAGAGACAGAGTGTTTCCATCCCCAGTCCTTTGATCAATTTCCAGTTCTATACTCCTTTTCACCTAATAAAGATACTTTGGGGGGAACTGCTTATTTTTTAAGAGGGAAGGAAGAGAATGTACTAGTGGATTGCCCGAAATGGAATGACCTCCATCTGAATTTCCTTGAACAACAGGGGGGGGTAGACTGGTTAGTGTTGACCCATCGTGACGGTATCAGCAACGTCAAAAAAATAAAAGAGGCACTGAATTGCCAGGTTTTAATTCAAGAACAGGAAGCTTATCTTATTCCGGAAGTATCGGTGATTCCCTTTGATCAAAATTATATCTTTAGTTCGGAATTAGAGATGATATGGACTCCAGGTTATTCCCCAGGATCTGCTTGCCTATACTATTCACCATTAGGGGGAATCCTATTTTCCGGGCGACACCTGTTACCTAATACCAATGGTCAATTAGCATTACTCAAAACTGCTAAAACCTTTCATTATCCAAGACAACTTCGGAGTCTTGTACGACTCATTCATCGCCTCAATCCCTCCACATTGAGGTATATTTGTCCGGGTGCCAATATTGGTTTTTTGCGCGGTCAGGGTTGGGTAACTGATGCCTATGGGCAAATGCTGGAAATAAAAAATGAATTGGAAGAAATTACTTTTTAATAGTTGACGTGAGTTGGTTTCGGTCAACGTAGTCTGGTCTGGGATGGGGTTGCTGGTCACTAATTAACTCTGGTACCACTAAGGGTACTCCCCACTGGCGAGTGAGGGACTGTAATAACTGATCCTGTTGCTTTCGGAAACCATCCAAGTCACTACCCCGATTAATTAATGTGAACCAAATCAACCCGCGATCGCGGGTTGGGAACGCACCTGCTAATGTACTCACATCCCATAATGTTCCAGTTTTTAATACCGCTCCCCGGGGAATTGCACGTCCTTCTATAGTCCCCTTATCTTGTTGAACAATGGGGAAAATATGTCCAACGTTTAGACCATGGGATTCGAGGTATTGTTGAATGGCAATCAGCAGGGCACATACTGCCCTAGGGGAAATTCGATTTTCAGAACCCAGTCCTGAGCCATTAATCAGTTGGATTTCTGAAGTTGGAACTCTAGTTACTTGGATAGATTTTTGAGCGACCTTACCAGCACCCCCTAATAATTCAGCCAATGTATCTGCGATAAAATTATTACTATAAATATTCATAGATTTAAGAATATCCTTCAATGGCACGGATAACCTCTCCATTATCAAAGGGTATTGTTGCCAACTCGCCTTTTTATTGCCAGGGGAGTAACCTATAGACCCCAAAATTTTGACTTGGGGTTTGGGGGTATCCTTTGGTAAATTTCCATAAGCCAATTGGGTCTCGCTGGACCAACGCTTGCTATCCAAAGCCTGACGTAAAAAATTTCCTGTCTCAGTCCCATCAGTGGAAAAGTTCATGGCAAAATTGTTGGTAATGACCAACTTGCCCTTGACTGTTTGGATTCCCAGTTGCTGTAACCCATTCCCTAATGCGATCCCATCCTCCCAAGTAAACAGGGGGTCTCCTCCTCCTTGAATAATTAGGTCACCAGTCAACACCCCATTCCTGACTGTCCCGTTAGAACGCACTGTTGTCACAAATTGATGGTTGGGACCCCACGTTTCTAAAGCCGCCAGAGTGGTTGCCACCTTTGTTAAAGAAGCGACGGGCAAAGGTTTTGTCCCCTGATGTTCCATTAACAATACCGTACCAGACTGGAGCCATATCCCCTGTTGCTCCTGATTGCCTCCTTTTTTTACCAATTGCTGTAAATAGTGTTTTACCGTGGCGTTAGCAAGGGAATCAGATTGCTTGGTGAGGGTAACCCGTAGAATATCTTTGAGTCCATAAAGGTAGGTGGTCGGGCTAGAGAATGATTGTACTTCAGTTGTTTGTACCCACAGGGAGACGAGAGCTGATGTCAGAAGTTGTAGCACGGTTCAATTACTTTTTTAGGTAAAGATATAACTTATTGTTGGTTTACCCCTCAGAGTAAATTACGTTTCAGGATACAATAAAATTTCAGTAAAAAATCACTGCAACTCTACTGACTCAAACCTCGCTTACGTTATCCCAATGGCAGAAATGATATGAATCAAAAATTGATCAAAACACTAGGGCTGTGGGTTGGGTTAATGATTTTTTCTGGCTCACCAGCTTATGCTGTGGAAAAGCGATGCGGTTGGATTGATAATCCCACTCCAGCAAATTGGTTCCTGACAGATAGAAATAATACTTGGACGATTTCAGCCCAAGGTGGTTACCAGGCAAAAGGAATGGATAAAATCCCAGACGTTACCACAGGTCAGTTTATAAAAACGAATGGCAATTATGGGTATGCCTGCGGATGTATGAATGTTACCACCGATAAACGGAAAAAACGAATTATTCAAATTCAAAGTTTTACTCAATTAAAGCTGAATCAGTGTCGGACTGACCGGTCACTCCCACCTCGCTAACCAACTGCGCTAACGAACGGCTATGATATACATCAACAACTAACAGTCCTCAAGTAAGGATATACCGTGCCTAGTGCAGCACATCCTTACCCAAAATCATGGTTCCTTGGCACTAAGCAGTTGAATAGAGTCATAATTAGAAAGAGTGGCGTTGATTAACCCAATTATGGTAAGCCTAAGTTATTGATTTTACGGACTTAGTGATGGTTGCAATTCCCTTAGCTTGGCTACAATTAATGCGCGAAAAGACCAGACTGTTAGTGGCTCTAGCAGGGATTGGGTTTGCAGTAATCTTGATGTTTATGCAATTGGGATTCCAAGATGCGTTATTTGAAAGTGCGATTAATCTGCACAAAAATCTACAAGGCGACATTTTTTTAATTAATCCCCAATCCACTGCCTTAATTGCCATGCAGTCCTTTTCGCAACGTCGATTATTTCAGTCGTTAAGTTATCCAGAAGTTGAATCGGTCAGTTCAATTTATTTAGATTTAGCACTTTGGCGCAATCCAGAAACCCGGGGTACACGGAGTATTTTGATCCTGGGAATTCAACCCGATGGGGGCATCTTTAATTTACCGGGTATCCAGGAAAATATAAAAAAAATTCAAATTCCCGATGTGGTGTTATTTGATGAAAATTCCAGGGCGGAGTTTGGTCCCATCCCCCAACAATTTAGACAAGGTAAATTAGTCCAAACGGAAGTATTTGGGCGACGGGTCACAGTCGGTGGTCTTTTCAAACTGGGAGCATCCTTTGGGGCAGATGGGAATGTGATTACCAGTGACCTGAATTTTCGACGGATTTTTACCAGTCGTCAATCGGGCTTAATTGATGTGGGAGTCATAAAACTGAAGCCAGGAAGTAATATCAATGGAGCACTCGCTGAATTTCGTGGGGATCCCCCAACCCCCAAGGAAAGTCAGTTTGATCGGTTGCTCAAATCGTTAAACTTATCCAAAAAACAGCTTTGGACTTGTCAAGACTTTCTATCCAGTAATCGCGATCGCCCCTATGGACTCCCCAAAGATATTTGTGTGCTTTCCAAAGATGAATTTATGGAGTTTGAACGCAGTTACTGGGCAAACGGAACAGCGATCGGCTTTATTTTCCCCTTTGGTACAGCAATGGGATTTATTGTTGGAACAGTTATTGTATACCAAATTCTCTACACAGACGTCATGGATCATTTGACAGAGTATGCCACTCTTAAGGCAATGGGGTATACCAACTTGTATTTATTATCGGTTGTCTTTCAAGAGGCTTTCATTTTATCAATTTTGGGATATTTTCCTGCCTTATTGTTGTGTATAGGTCTATATGATTTGACTAACAAAGCAACATTTCTCCCAATTTTTATGACCACAGAACGGGCTTTAGTGGTGTTATTATTATCAATATTTATGTGTGTAATTTCAGGCGCAATTGCAGTTCGCAAGGTACAAGCGGCTGATCCTGCAGATATTTTCTAGTGGATTTAGCGGTAGAAAGCGGGGCATGAAACGGCGAGTCTTTTTGCGACGCATTAGCACGGCACTAACAGGGATGGGATTAGGGAGCCAACTCTCTGTGCCTGTTCAATCCTTTTTACCCGTTCTAGCCCAATCCTCTGGACGTAAGTTAGCCCTGTTAGTAGGTATCAACCACTATACTAACCACAGTCATAATTCTAATCCATCCCAACTTCCACCCATTGCCCCTATCCCACTGAACGGGTGTGTCACCGATGTAGAACTTCAACGGGAACTTTTAATCCATCGATTTGGATTCCGCCCATCTGATATTCTGACTTTAACCAATGAGGAAGCAACTCGAACAAATATAGAGTCAGCTTTTTTAGATCATCTTTCCCGGCAAGTACAATCAGGGGATCAGGTTCTTTTTCATTTCAGCGGCTATGGGAGTCAATTACTTCCAGTTACCCCCTCCCCTTCATCTGCTCCTCCCTCCTACACCCTAGTTCCCTTTGATGGGTATTTATCCGCTGATGATCCAGTTCGTCAAGACTGGATGGTAGATACCCTAGCCATATTATTGCGGAGATTACCCACGGACCAGGTCATCACTGTGCTCGATGCGGGCTTTGGATTATCCACGATGGTTGATGGGGTGTCTGGCTTAAAGAAGCGTAACCATCCTGTGATACCCGCGGCACAATGGCATCCAGACGAACAAAGATTGTATGATGAACTACGCTCCCAACTTCCACCCCTGTCATCCACCCCCGACTCCCGGGAAATTTTCGATAAAATGCCTGGAATTGTTCTGCTTGGGGGAACACCAGGGCTTCCTGTAGTTGAAATTCCAGCTAGCGGGTTTACAGCAGGACTACTCACCTATGAACTTACCCAACGTTTGTGGGTAAAAACTCAACCTTTCACTGTGCATTTTATCCTCGCTAAAATTGCAACTGATATCAAACAATCTATTGGTAGTCGGGAATTACCAATGGTAAAAGGACAAGGGCAGGATCACTTCCGTTGGATAATAAATGACAGTGGTACTGCCCCAGGGCTTGTTCAATCTCCCATCCAGGGTATTATCGGCTCTGTAATTAAAGTGACCGATGATAGGACAGCACAGGTCTGGTTGGGGGGGGTACCGTGGGGCATACTTGAGTTTTATGGGGCAGGGAGCGTTTTAGGGATAACCACACCTACTATGGTAACGTCAGACACCACATCATCTGACTCTTTCAAATCCATTCCCGTCCAGATCACTACACGAGAGGGCTTAACCGCTACTATTACCTGGTTTCCAGAGTTCAATGGACAAACGCCGCCCCCCTTCTGTGTGGGACAGTGGGTAACAGAATGGGTTCGGGTTTTACCAGAACAACTTAAATTAACCATTGGGTTAGACAATAGCTTGGAAAGAATTGAACGAGTAGATGCAATTAGTGGCTTTGCGAATATTGCCAATGTTAAGCCAGTCAGGGTTGGAGACCAACAATTAGACTATTGGTTCGGACACTCCCAGTTGCCAAATCAATCCCCTATCGCCAGCCTTATTACCGATGCCACCCTAAGTCCTAATTTAGACAATCATTTAATCAATCAGGGGGGATATGGTCTCTTTTTCCCTGACCACACTCCCGTCCCCGATAGCATGGGAGATAGGACTGAAGCTGTCAAAACGGCAATTTATCGTATGAAAGAACATTTGATGGTGCTTTTAGCGATCAAATTATTCCGTCTCACGGTCAATAGTTATTCTTCTCAATTGGGGATTGAAGTAACTTTAGAGGCTACTGGATTAGGATCTAAGCGAATCTTTCAAGAGGTAACTTGTCCAGTTCTTTTAGCTTTGGATGCCCAACCCAAAATGAAAGTAAACCAACCGAAAATTCAATCAATTTTCATGGTTCAACCCGGGGAGCAACTGGCATATGAAATTGTTAATCGAGATCAACGTCTTCTTTATGGGTTAGCCCTGATCGTCGAAAATAATAACCGAATCTACGGGGTTGAGTTGCAATCTTCCCCCAACCCTAATGCTACTTCTCCGGAGGTCATCTCTGGGGGGTTATTCCCCCAGCAAATTGCCAGGTTAAACTGGACGGTAACCCCCGGTTCTAAAAACCTGCGAACCTATGTAATATTCAGTACCGCCCCGTTTAATCAAACCTCGCCATCCTTAGATTCTTCCTCTGCCGGATCCAAGCCCCCGATTGCCATCATTTCCAATCCCCTCAGTATGGCGAAATCTTTGCTTGCGGATTTACATCAGGCTGGCAGCCTCTTGACCAATGACTTCCCTCAAATTCCACTGAGTTATATGCTTCAAACCAATGCTTGGACAACCCTAGAGTTCCTTCACCAAGTCGAATAATGGGAGGCGGGCACGACCACATTGATTGACGATTTATCACGAAGATGGGTCAGTGCATCAGGCGCTTTTCCAGTGTGCCCCCATCCTCTTTCCCGTCAGTTTTTTTCTGAGTTATGCTACTGATTGACTGACAAAACTTCTCAGCCAAAACCCCCAAAGCCCTGACCCTAGCCCTCTCCCATCGGGAGAGGGCTAGGGTCAGGGTGTACAACTTTTGTCAGTCAACCAGGTTATGCTATTATTAAGGTCATAAAGGGCATTACCTGAATAAACCTAAGATATCAGTCCTAATCTATTCTCTCATTTGTTTTCAATCAAAAAAACGGATAACTTTTAATCAATAATTTAGTATTTATACTACTTTTTACCCCATGACAGACTGGCTCGAACATAGTGTTCAGGTTGAAATTAAGGTTCCCATCCAAGTGGTGTGGGATTTATGGTCTGATCTCGGCAAGATGCCCCTATGGATGAAGTGGATTGATTCCGTAACCGTTCTTGAAGATGAGCCGGAACTATCTCGATGGCGTTTATCTACAGGGAGATGGGAATTTAGCTGGTTGTCACGGATTCTCAAAGTGATTCCCTGTCAAATTATTCAATGGGAATCAATCGATGGTTTGCCAAACCGAGGTGCCATTCGTTTTTATGACCGTCGTCAGAGTAGTATTGTTCGCTTAACAATTTCCTATGCCATCCCTGGGTTCGTTGGTAAACTAATGGATAATCTTTTCCTAGGGCGGATTGTGGAGGCAACTCTCACAGCAGATTTGGAACGGTTTAAGAATTATGCCCTTCAGTATTCTTCCTCTGCTTCCCCATCGGAAAAAATAGATTCCTAGATTCCTACCCAGAAATTGCAATGGAGGTACCGTTCAGTGATAGTGTTAAAAAGGTATGGATATTGAACATAAAATATTACTAAATTTAAGGTACTTTTTTTAAGTTCTATCCAAGTTGTCAAGAATCTGTAAAATCGCTTCGGCGTAACTTTAATTCATAATTATCAATCGCTGAATTCTGAAGTAGGCATAAGCATGGTCACCACCGTAGAAAAAAATATTGGTTATCTCACCCAGATTATCGGTCCCGTTGTAGATGTTCAATTCCCGAGCGGTAAAATGCCTTCCATTTATAACGCTCTCCGTGTGACTGGTAAAAATGAAGCCGGACAGGATGTATCCGTTACCTGCGAAGTTCAGCAGTTGCTGGGTGATAACCAGGTGCGGGCAGTTTCCATGAGTTCCACTGATGGGTTGGTGAGGGGGATGGAAGCTCTAGATACTGGGTCTGCCATCAGTGTCCCCGTTGGTCCAGCAACCCTAGGACGAATTTTTAATGTGCTGGGTGAACCGGTGGATAATCTTGGTCCCGTTCCCACCGAAGAAACTTTCCCAATCCATCGGCAAGCCCCTAAGCTCACTGAATTAGAAACAAAACCATCCGTATTTGAAACTGGAATTAAAGTAATTGACTTGCTCACACCCTACCGTCGGGGTGGAAAAATTGGGCTGTTTGGTGGTGCGGGCGTGGGCAAAACCGTAATCATGATGGAGCTAATTAATAACATTGCTACTAAACATGGTGGGGTGTCGGTATTTGGTGGGGTTGGTGAACGTACCCGGGAAGGAAATGACCTTTACAATGAAATGAAAGAGTCTGGGGTTATTAATGACGAAGACTTAGGTAAGTCTAAAATTTCCCTGGTCTATGGTCAAATGAATGAACCTCCGGGGGCACGGATGCGGGTAGGATTGTCGGCATTGACAATGGCTGAGTACTTTCGTGATGTGAATAAACAAGATGTACTTTTGTTTATTGATAATATTTTCCGATTTGTCCAAGCGGGATCTGAGGTATCAGCCCTCCTAGGACGGATGCCTTCGGCTGTGGGATATCAACCCACCCTTGGTACAGATATGGGGGCACTTCAGGAGCGGATTACATCAACAACTGAAGGGTCAATTACATCAATACAGGCGGTGTATGTCCCCGCTGATGACTTGACTGACCCGGCTCCCGCCACTACCTTTGCCCACTTAGATGGAACTACTGTTTTATCCAGAGGCTTGGCTGCTAAAGGCATCTACCCCGCGGTGGATCCTTTAGATTCAACCTCTACCATGTTACAACCTGACATTGTAGGTTCTGAACACTATAGTACTGCTCGTGCTGTTCAAGCAACTTTGCAACGTTACAAAGAGTTGCAGGACATTATTGCAATTTTAGGACTAGATGAATTATCTGAAGAAGATCGTCTCGTGGTTGCTCGTGCCCGTAAGATTGAACGATTCCTGTCTCAACCCTTTTTCGTGGCTGAAGTGTTTACTGGTTCTCCCGGCAAATATGTGACTTTGAGTGACACGATTAAAGGCTTTAACCAAATTCTGGCTGGTGAATTGGATGGACTTCCAGAGCAAGCCTTTTATATGGTTGGCAGTATTGATGAAGCGATCGCCAAGGCTGAAAAACTAAAGTCAGCTTAGTTTACTCTTGGAGAGTAGATAATTATGTCCATCTACTCTCCGCTCCCCATCCTCCACTCTCCATCCCTATGACATTAACAATACGTATTATTGCCCCAGATAAAACTGTTTGGGATGCTTCCGCCGAGGAAGTTATTCTACCTAGCACCACCGGACAAATTGGTATTCTCACGGGTCATGCCCCATTGCTAACCGCTGTTGATATTGGGGTAATGCGCATACGTTCCAATAAAGACTGGCAGAATATTGCTCTGATGGGCGGATTTGCTGAAGTAGAAGCCAACGAAGTGACTGTTTTGGTGAATAGTGCTGAGCGTAGTGACACCATTAATATAGAACAAGCCCGACTTGACTATAATGAAGCCCAGTCTCGATTAGAAAAAATATCCCTCTCAGATAACCGTCAAGAACAAATCCAAGCTACTCAATCGTTTAAGAAAGCCCGTGCTCGTTACCAATCTGTTGGGGGCATGGTATCTTAATGTATTTTGGTTAAGGTTCTGTTTGGATTTTAAGCATCCTTTTCCAGAAATAATCCTGTCCCATGCACTATGCCATTGACTTTGGAACCACTAACACTGTTATTGCTCACTGGGATCACAATAGTCAACAGGTTCGTACATTAAGTCTGCCTGGCTTATCCACCAATATGGATCAAAGTCCACCCCTCATTCCCAGTATTGTTTATGTGGAAAATGCGTGGACTGAACATGTACGGCTTGGGCAAGATGTGCGCAATCGGGGACTAGATAATCGGTGGGATCACCGATTTTTTCGAGACTTTAAACGAGGGATAGGATGTCAACTCCCATTTCCCCATCTAGATGGTAAACCCATTACCGCTGAACAATTGGGTCAGTGGTTTCTGTCCCACATTCTTGAATCAATTCCAAGTCCCATTCAGTCTTTAGTCCTAACCGTCCCGGTGGATAGTTTTGAAACCTATCGCCAATGGTTGGGACATGTTTGTCAAGGGCTGGAAGTGGATCAGGTTCAGATGGTAGATGAGCCAACCGCCGCTGCCTTAAGTTATGGCTTAAGGGATGGACAACGGTTATTAGTGATTGATTTTGGTGGCGGAACCCTTGATGTATCCTTAGTTCAACTTCAGACAAAGGCTTTCCAGAAAACGGAATCGTTAGGATTCATGATCAAGCTGGGAAAAAAAGTGATGGCACATGCCATGGACTCACCTTCACAAATTACCGAAGTAATTGCCAAGGCTGGGCGTAATTTGGGTGGAGCAGATATTGATTATTGGCTAGTGGAACATTTTAGTCAGACCCATGGAATTAAAATTAATCCCTTAACCACCCGACTTGCAGAAAAAATAAAAATACAGTTATCCGTTGAACCCCATGCCAAAGAAGTTTACTTTGATGATATTCATTTAGATAGCTATGAACTAACCCTAGAACGAACACAATTAGAAGCAATCCTGACTGAACATCAATTATTTTCCCAATTGGATGAAACCCTGTTCCAAGTATTACACCAAGCGCAACAACACGGGGTGGAAACTGATGATGTGGATGGGGTGTTACTGGTGGGGGGAACGGCTCAAATCCCTATGGTACGGACTTGGGTTCAAAAGTACTTCCATCCTGCTAAAGTCCATTTCCAGAAGCCATTTGAAGCGATCGCCTATGGGGCTTTACAACTCAATAGAGGGATACAAGTAAAGGATTATTTATACCATAGTTATGGTGTACGGTATTGGAACCGTCGCCATCAATGCCACAGTTGGCATCCGATCATCAAAGCAGGACAGCCCTATCCCATGGATCATCCAGTGGAATTAGTATTAGGGGCATCCGTGCCACTTCAGCCTAATATTGAATTGATTATTGGTGAACTTGCCACCCAATCTGGCGGTTTAGAGGTTTTTTTTGATGGCGACCGGTTAACGACCCGGATGATAGCTGCTGATCAACTCACTGCCCAACCCCTCAATGATCGGGATGGATGCCGCGATATTGCCATATTGAACCCGACGGGTCATCCAGGGCAAGACCGGATCAAGGTTTATTTTTGGGTGGATGGGGATCGTTTCTTGCGGATTAAAGTCACCGATCTGCTGACCAAACAAACCTTGTTGGAAAATTCTCCAGTTGGTCAGTTGAAATAGGGCAGCGTTAAGATGAAAGAATTAAGTGGGTTCTTTGGACACCTGGGCTATAGTACACCCTTAGAACTGGGAATGGTGTGAGCCCGACGGGGATCAATGGTGATTGCCATCCTTATGGCTCGTGCAAACGCCTTGAAGGTGGCTTCAATAATATGATGGGAATTTATGCCATCCAGTTGACGGATATGTAAGGTTAATTGGGCATGGTTGACAAATGCCCTAAAAAATTCTTGCACCAGTTGGGTGTCATAAGTGCCAACACGCTGGGTGGGGATTTGGAGTCCATAGTTTAAGTGGGGGCGACCAGAGAAATCCAGTACAACTTCAACTAAACTTTCATCCAATGGTGCTACAAAATGCCCAAATCTCATAATCCCCTTGCGATCGCCTAGGGCTTTGGTAAATGCTTGCCCCAGGGTGATTCCCACGTCTTCATTTGTGTGGTGATCGTCGATTTCTAGGTCTCCTTCAGCCTGGATTCCCAAGTCCAACAAACCATGGGATGACAATTGATGGAGCATGTGGTCTAAAAAAGGGATGCCGGTTTGGCAGGTGCAGTCCCCCTGTCCATCTAGATTGATTTCAACAGTTACCTTAGTTTCCTTGGTTTGTCGATGAACAATGCTGGTGCGGACTTGGCTTCCACCGGAAGTAGACGCACGTTGGTGTACATCAGTGAATAGATCACCCATTTGTGTATTAAACCTCTTGATACATGAACTGTATCCTAACCTGAGTTGGGATAATCAAGGGCTTCAATCGTTAGAAACCTTGGTTTCAGTTTCAACGCTAGACCTCATCTTAAATCCCTCTCCCCACGGAAAAGGGACTTTCAAACTCTACTTCCCCCTTTTCCCTAGGGGGAGTGGGGGCTGACCAGACATAGGGCACCGACTGGGCTTAACCCGACTTGGGGTTATCCCAGTCTTTATTTCCTGACGATAGATTGGTGATTGTATAGTCATCAAAATGATGCCGAAGCAGCAAAGGGTTGACAAAGGTTGGCACTCAGTTCCAGTTCTTGTTCTGCCATGGATTGGATGGCATGAATTAACACAAGACGACTGTCACCGAATTGATTATATAAGGTTAACCATTGTTGAGCAGTATTGCCATCCCGAAGCATTTTAGATAAAGGAGATAGGAAACAACTAAATCCCCTGGATTTGGCGATCGCCTGTGCATCTGGATAAATTTCCTCCAACCATTCCCTAACTCCCAATGGACGACCATCCTGCCAATGGTGTAAGGTTGCATCTAAACTAGCCTGTGCCGCAGCTTTTTCATTATCTATGGTTAAATTGATCAACTCATGGGCAGATAGTTGGGATGATTTTAGCGGATCAAGGGTGAGATCATGGAATGATTGGATGATCCGTGCCTCCAAGAGGGCAGTGATTGCTAAAAGAGCAATGGGGTCGGTAACCAAGTCGCAAATTCGAAGTTCTAAGCGATTGAGGGAGTATGGACGGCGATCGCCGTTTGGTCGAACAGAAGACCATAGATGACGAACATTTTGCATCGTTCCAATTACCAATTGCTCTTCAGTCCATTGGATAAAGTGACCATGGTTTTCAAATAACGGAACAAGGGTTGGGGTAGTGGGAAAAGTTGCCCAACGAGTGGAATGATTCCCTGTGGTTTCCCCATTCAAAAAAGGCGAAGATGCGCTCAATGCCAAATAAAGAGGGGCTTCCATCCGGACTAATCGGCAAGCCCGCATCAACAACTCTGGATCGGCAATACCAACATTAATATGAACACTAGCTGTGACGACACGGGTGCCATAGGTTTGTTCAATAAACGTATGATAGGGGTTGAGGGGATCCGAGCGAAAAAACCTATGGGCACCCCCCAAAGATAAACAACTACCCGGTATCAAGGTAAAGTCCCCCAGGGTCTTTAGGTAGTGACGTAATTTGAGCCTGGGTTTGATTAATTCACACAAAAGCCGTTCATAGCTATTTAGTGGAGGAGTTGTATACTCCACATTACGAGTATCAGGCTCCCGCACAAATCCATCTAAATTGGCAACAATCCGATCCGAAAAGCCAACCACATCCCCTTGGGATGTGCCAGTATAAATTTCGATCTCAAATCCTTTTGAAAGTAACAAACGAACCTCCCTATGAAAATTAAGCAACCAACTTAATTCTTGAGGTGATGGGACTGTTAAATAGTATTTTAGGGAATCACCTGAATCATAGGTTGAGGTTGCATCATCCTGTTCACGGAGATGGGCGTAGGGTGGCAACAGACACGGCTATTATCTCTAGTAAACTAATCTATCCTATCATTGACTAGGGAGATTATACCTTCGAGTACTGGAGGGGACAGGGCAACCGCATACATTTTTGAACAAGCAAGTAAACATTTCACAACAATCGGCAAAAATTAAGCAATGACTATATTTAAAGCCTCAAGGATTGTCTTGAGATAGTTGTTATTCTAGAGACTGTCAAGCATTTTGTGTAAAGTATAGAAGCTAGAGGTGGAGACCATCCTCGAAGAGGATGGCAAAGCGATGCATAATTGCACCTGTGTCGGGTACGCTGCAGTCTTCATAGAACCGAATCACAATGTCTTCACGGTTCATCTTGGCTCGGAAATCCTCCAAGATAGCATCCATCTGCGCCGCTTGGGGAATGCTAACCACCTCTGCAATTGCGACAATCAACTCATCGGCAATCACAGGTGATTCGTTTGATTTTTCTGACCATAGGGCGGTAGCAGCCCCCCTGTCATATTCACCCACTGCCTCGAAATAATGTGTCCAATGTAGTGTCCGTAAATCTCGCGCTGCTGATCATCCGCCGTTAAACACTGCTTGGACTCACTATCAGTCAATCCATCCAGTTCAGAGGAAAAGCCAACGGCGATCGGGCAGGTGTCTTCTACTTCGTCTTCATCAGTACTAGGACGCAGAAACCAGAATCGGGAGCCGCCCGGGTCACGCTGCTTTAGAGGGTAGTCAAGCATCTGCCGCAATGCCTCAACTCGACTTTCTTGGGTTTTCTGAAACAACGACTGGTAAATCTATAGCAGATATAAAGGGCTTAATCAGGCAAAGAACTCCTAATCAGGATAACTATGGTTTGATTTTTAGCCCAATCCAACGATGAATAGACACAAAAGCACAGGCATTTTGAAGCGATAAATGAAGATATATCCCTTCATCCTAATCAGAAGATTTCAGGTTGTTGCCCCCCACTAAGGACTGAGCTGCATAACATCTCAACTACCATTGGGGATCAGTATCTTTTTTCTATCATTATCCAAGGAAATCCTATCTTAGGGCTAAGGGGTGAATACTAAGATGTTAAATACTGATCCCAATTGTTAGTCCTGTGATTGATCCTCCCCCTGAACCCCACCTGGTATTACGGACAGGAACTGAAGACCATTGCGTATCGTTAACCAATGGCAATCAATGGACCATTGGGCGAAGTGACAATAACCATTTAGTGATCAAGGATCATTGTATTTCTCGCATTCATGCCATACTACAGCGTATGGATAATGGAGACTTTTACCTAATCGATTTAGGAAGTCGCAACGGTTCCTTTGTTAATGGACGGTGGGCTAATATTCCAATCAAACTCCGCAACCAGGATCAACTAACCCTGGGACAAACTAACGTTACTTTTTGTAGTCCCCCAGATAACCCACAACTTACTGACTTGGAAGTACCAAAAACCCTATTGCCAACGGCACTATTACAATTCCGTCGTCTGATTTCAGTATTGGTGGTGGATATGCGGAATTTTACCCAAATAACCAGGCAAATGGATGAAGTGATTTTGTCTGAACTGATGAGTTGTTGGTTCCTCCGTGCTGGGGACATCCTTGGAGTCCACGGAAGTTGGATTCATAAGTACATTGGGGATGGAGTGATGGCGGTTTGGATCCATGACTCCCATGGGGGAGTGAGTCAGGAAGAGCTAATCAAAATTTTAAGGGCTGTCAATGCTCTACAGTCAATGACAGGTGAATTATGGAAGCAGTTTCCATTGCCATTTCCCCTGCGTGTTGGAATAGGAGTGAATACTGGATATGCCATCGTAAAAAATACCGGCAGTAACAACCATCCAGATTACACCCCCCTGGGAGATACCGTAAATGGAGCCTTTAGGCTGGAGTCCTCTACCAAGCAAATTAAGACGGATGTAGCACTGGGAGAGACCACCTATGGATTAATTGCCAATCTGATCCACGGCGACTTATCCATCTTTCATCACCATCTGTTACGACTGAAAGGTTATGATTCACCTATTTTGTCCTATAGTTGTTCCTTTCGGAGTCTGGGTCAGTATTTGCAGCATTTTTCCATGGATGCCTGAGAAACAATGTTCAAAGGGTACCTTGTCCATTGGGGCTAAAAGTTTATTAGCGAATCAGTTCTTTTTATTGTTAGTATAGAAACTAAGCTACTAAATTCGGGATGTAGCGCAGCTTGGTAGCGCACTTCGTTCGGGACGAAGGGGTCGCAGGTTCGAATCCTGTCATCCCGATTATTATTTATCACCATCAGTACTAAAAAGAGGGGATGGGTAACACATCCGGTGGGATGATATCTATCCAACTCTATTCCATTGGTTTCACGTTAACCTACTCTTTAAGTTTATTATCCCTATCAGTCAATGCACTATCGCCGATTTGGTAAAACAAATTTACAATTGTCTATTTTTTCACTGGGAACTATGCGATGTCTGGACACTGAAAGCCAAACTGGTCTGGTTATCGAAAAGGCGATCGCAGCGGGTATTAATCATTTGGAGACTGCCCAGAGTTATGGCAACGGTGAAATTTTTCTGGGTCAAGCGTTGAAAGTTCTAGGAGTTCCTCGTTCCAGCGTTTACATTACCACCAAAGGGGTTCCCACTGCTAGTGCATCAGCAATGGCAGACCAGATTGATCAATCCTTCAATCGGTTAAATCTGGAGTACATCGATTGTTTTGCGGTTCATGGTATTAATACTAAGACCCATCTGGAATGGGTGCAGCAACCCAATGGATGTATGGCAGCCATTCGTGAGGCAAAAGCTAAGGGCAGAATTCGGCATATAGGCTTTTCTACCCATGGTTCGTTGGATGTTATTTTAGGGGCGATCGCAACACAACAATTTGAATTTATCAATCTTCATTACTATTTCTTTGGGCAACGGAATGCCAGTGCCCTAATCCAAGCCCAGGCGGAAGACATGGGAGTTTTTATTATTTCCCCTGCTGACAAGGGAGGTTTACTCCATACCCCCCCTCCATCATTAGTAGAACTATGTCAGCCCTATTCCCCATTAGAATTAACCTATCGGTTTTTATTAGCCGATCACCGCATCACTACATTAAGTATTGGTCCGTCAACCATTGAAGAACTGGCGAAACCGCTGGAGTTGGGGGATAGTTCCCATGGATTAACCAGTGAAGAATTGGCATTATTGGCAAAGCTAGAACACCATCAACAACTAGCCCTATCGGCGGAACACTGTCGTCAATGTTATGAATGCTTACCTTGTCCCGAATCCATCTCCATTCCAGAGGTGCTGCGGTTACGGAATCTGACCGTTGCATTTGACATGACCCAGTATGGACAATATCGTTATCAGATGTTTGAACAAGCCGGACATTGGTTTCCTGGACGTAAAGCTTCAGCGTGTACCGCATGTGGCGATTGTTTACCCCGATGTCCAGAACACCTCAATATTCCAGATTTATTAAACGATACCCATCAGCGGTTGCAAGGACCGGGGCGAAGACGATTATGGAGTTGAATGGTTTACGCCCCCTTGGTTGTCCTCGAAGTGGTGCCCCAGCACTATCCAATTCTTAAACTTAAATTAAATGTTCTGTTCTTTTGGACAAAATGCCCCTCCCCAGCATTGATTTTACTATCCAGTTCCTTTTACTGTTAATCAGTGGATCCTTATGGAGGTCATTCATGGAACTGACGCAATTAAACTTGGAGATGGGAAACAGAATGATATCCCACTTAGCGTTACACATCCCAGATGGCTTTTTAAGCCTACCGATCATCATGTCAACTTCGGTAATTGCCATCGCTTTGGTTTTAATTGCCCTGAAACAGGTGCAATCCACCTATGAAGAACGGACAGTTCCGTTAATGGGGGTATGTGGGGCTTTTATTTTTGCAGCCCAAATGATTAATTTCCCTATTCCCGGTGGTACCTCCGGTCATTTGTTGGGCGGCACTTTGGCGGGGGTTTTGTTAGGTCCATGGGCAGGTTCGTTGGTCATGACGGTTGTCTTTATTGTCCAGACGTTATTGTTCCAGGATGGGGGTCTGACGGTATTGGGGGCAAATATCGTCAACATGGGGTTAATTGGTACCTTTGGTGGGTATTATATGTACCGCACCATCCGTTTCGTCATCGGTCGCAATCGGTGGAGAGGGGTAGCCATCGGCGGGGCGATCGCCGCTTGGTGTAGTGTTGTTTTTGCTGCAATTATCACGGCTTTGCAATTGGGCTGGTCTGGGACTGTACCCTTACCGTTAGTATTACCAGCCATGATAGGCTGGCATATAGGTATTGGTATTGGGGAAGCATTAATTACCATAGCCACCCTGCGTTTTTTATGGCGCACCCGCCCTGACCTCTTTTTTGATCCACCCCGTCAGTCGCAACTGGGATAACCCTGGTCTTGATATTTATTGGGCTTCCCATTGAGGATCTAAAACCACTTCCTACATTTTTTATCAGTCAAAACCATGCGTCTCTTCCCTTTTCTTCAAAACCAGTCAATCGTCGGGCTAGGCTTAGGAATTTCCCTTTTAATAGCCCTAGTTCTCTCCCCCTTGGCTAGCTCTGATCCAGATGGACTGGACCGAGTCGCTCAAGACTTAAAATTTGAAGACAAGGCATTGGAAGTTGCCCCTACTCAACAACTACCCTTCCATGCCGTTTTTGATGAATATGCCCTCAGGGGAGTACCTGATAAAATTGAATTTGTCGCTACTCCCATCGCTGGTTTAGTTGGTACGTTGGTGACCTTTGGATTAGCCTGGGGGTTAGGGAAGGTTTTAATCCCAAAATCTAAATCCTAGACCAGTGCTAGAAACTCCATTGGGTGAGGTATAGGGTTTCTGTGTTTCCATATTTCCAAATCGGAATAGTGGGAAGAGTATTGTCTGGTATGATTGTCAGTGGCATATTCAGGTAGAGTCTTACCATCATCCTTAAAATGTTACATTTGAAATAAATTAATTCAATAGTTTAACTATCGAAGCTATGGTGAATGGTCATCACCATTCAAGAAATCAGCAATTATCAACATCTCATTCCCACTGGATGAGGCGATGTATAGTATTAGCTGAATCGGCAGGACAACAGGGGGAAGTTCCCGTGGGAGCCCTAATCGTTGATAGTAAAGGTCAATTGCTGGCAGAAGGGGAAAACCGTCGTGAACGGGATTGTGACCCGACCGCCCACGCGGAAATTATCGCTTTACGTGCTGCAGGTTCTGCCTTGGGTAGTTGGCACCTAGATCATTGTATCCTTTACGTTACCCTGGAACCCTGTATTATGTGTGCAGGCGCGTTAGTATTATCTAGGATCGGTCAAGTGGTTTATGGCACTGACGATCCCAAAACGGGAGCCGTTCATACTGTTTTAAATATTCCCAATGGTCTTGGCGTTTACCATCGTTTTCCGGTAGTGCGTGGGGTATTGGCGAAAGAATGTAAACAGCAATTACACCAGTGGTTTGTCCAAAGAAGGAAGGAAAAGAAAACAAGTGGAATCCTCAAATCCATTGAAACGGATCCGTCCGCCAGGGGTTAAGATAAACTGAGCTCGGGATAAGGAAAAGGACAAAAAAGGGAGAAACCGATAAGCTGAAAATAAGAAAAACAAATTCAGTGAAGTAGTTCCCTTGACTAATCGTTCATGTGGATGATTTTGCCAACTATTTCAACCAAAATGGCAACAGCTATTACTGGGCAATGGTTTACAACAAAGACAGAGGGCAAGGTGACTAAGTATGAGTAAAATCATGACGATCCTGATCGCCTTTCACCAAAACCACTACCGCAACTTCAAGCATTTCTATCAAACACAAATGTGTAAGTATTGGCAGAAAGAATTTCCAAACTCACGTTAATTAAGGGCTTTCTCCAGAATATACCCGCCCTTTCCATGCTCCACCCCGTCCCTGCCAATGCCGCCATGCTGAATCGAGGGTCATTAAAGTATACAGAAAAGCAGTTATGGGCAAGGTTATAGACCACATGGGGTTAATTCGATAAAAATGGATCGTTAATTGATACATCAATGACATCAGAACCCATGTGCTTAAACTAACAGTTACCAGAATCCATTGTCCCGTCACTAGTCCAAATCCCAATCCCATGGGTGGAATTAAATAAACAATTGTCATTCCAATGAAGGTACCCAACAATCGAATTGGGGAATAATCCAGTTGAGTATATGCACTCCGGGCTACCATATTCCAAATCGCACTGAGGGTGTCGTAAGGACGCAAGCTATGGGTAGTTTTTGAAAGTCCTAACCAAATAGGATGGAATGGGTTACCAGCTTTAACCCGTTGTGCCAAGGTGCAGTCGTCAATCAATGCGTGACGGATGGAGGCAATGCCACCAATCCGAATCAGGGCTTGAGTGCGGATTAAAATACACCCCCCGGCGGCAGCGGCGGTGGAATTTTTGGGATTGTTAACCTGACGAAATGGATAGAGTTTGGCAAAAAAGAAGATAAAGGCTGGAATCAACAACTTTTCCCAGAAACTCTGGCAACGTAAGTACACCATAAGGGAGGCTAGATCTAAACTTTCCCGTTCGGCTTTCATGATTAATTGACTGAGATTTCTCCGGTCATGTTCAATGTCAGCATCACTGAGCAGGATATAAAGGGGATTGAGGGCTAAGGATTGAGCATAACGGGTACCTTGATCCAGTGCCCATAGTTTTCCCGTCCAACCGTTGGGCAATGGCTGGGATGGAATGATCTGCAGTTGATCCCCTTTGCCCAGGGATGATGCCATCTCTTGGGCAACCCCGGCGGTTCCATCCGTGCTGTCATCATCAACTAAGATCAGGATGAAATTTCCAAGGTAGTCTTGGGTTAATAGGGATTTTATTGTTAAACCAATGAGATCCACCTCATTTCTAGCCGGAATAACAACGCACACTGCCGGCCAATAGTCTAAGGGGGATTGACCCATCGATAGTTGTTGATCGGTTCTCCAGAACTGTCCTCGAAATAGCAGCAATCCTATCCAAATGAACAACGATAGGATTGCCATACCCAACCCAATACCCTCCATATCCCCCCTAGGTTGACAACCATTTTTAGCCATTATATAGCGATGTCATCATTTCCAGGACATACCCTAGCCAAGGTATATCCTCTCCAACTACATTGTGCAAGCTACATTGTATAAATTAAGGCAGAATAGGAGAAGGATGCAAGTTGAAAGCGGTAAAACGGCGATGCACCATGGTAAGGTCTAAATTATCCCACACCCTGACCTTACATCCCGGTATGAATAGACAACATCCCCTCGGTTCTGTTATACAAGGTTCCCTGAGTCAGGGTCTTGAAGTACGCTTACATCCCGACATCTGTGTAGAAGATATCCGAGTGGGGAAGTTTTTAGTGGTTCAGGGTACGCGATCGCGTTTTTTCTGTATGCTGACGGATGTTGCGTTAGGCACTGCCAGTTCCCGAATTTTTGCCAACCCTCCCGAACCAGGAAATACGTTTTTACAGGAGGTTTTGGCTGGAACAGGAACCTATGGAACAGTGAACCTATCACCAATGTTAATGCTAACCCCTGAACCAAAATCCAATGCTGACTTAAACCCTGGGTTCATTGAATCTCCACTAGCTAATGAACTTATCTCCCTCCCAATCCAATCCAATGGGGACGTGGAGCTCTTGCCAGTCAAAACCATACCTAGCCACTTTAGCCAAGTCTACGATGCCACGGCGGCTGACTTTCGGATCATTTTTGGCTGGGAAGATGACCCCCATCGTCGTAATTTCGCCATTGGTCAACCCATTGATATGGATGTACCCATTTGTATAGACCTAAATCGGTTTGTGGAACGGAGTAATGGTATTTTTGGTAAATCGGGAACTGGAAAGTCTTTCTTAACCCGGTTGTTATTGTCGGGTATTGTGCGTAAGCGGGCAGCGGTTAACCTAATATTTGATATGCACTCAGAATATGGATGGGAAGCGACGAGTGAAGGATCCCGCGATCGCATCAATCTGGTAAAAGGGTTACGTCAACTATTTCCCAACCAAGTTAAGATTTACACCCTTGACCCAGAGTCAACTCAGCGACGGGGTGTACGGGATGCCCAGGAATTATTTATCAGTTATGACCAAATTGATGTAGAAGATTTGGCATTGGTGCGCTGTGAATTAAACTTATCCGATGCCAGTCTGGAGAATGCGATTATTCTCCGCAATGAATTTGGTAAATCTTGGATTAATCGACTACTCACCATGACCAATGGGGAAATCCAGGAATTCTGTGAACTAAAAATGGGTAGTAAATCCTCAATCATGGCGTTGCAACGGAAATTAACCAGGCTGGATGATCTAAAGTACATTCGTCAAACCTGTACTCATAACTATGTTGGACAAATTTTAGATTGCTTGGAAGCTGGTCAGCATGTGGTGATCGAATTTGGATCCCAGTCTAATATGTTGTCCTATATGTTAGCAACTAACGTCATTGCCCGGAGAATCCATCAAGCCTATGTGCGTAAAGCTGAAAAATTTTTGCACTCTAAAAATCCTGGCGATCGCCCCCATCATCTAGTAATTACCATTGAAGAAGCCCATCGTTTTCTAGATCCAGCCACCGTTCGACAAACTATTTTTGGTACCATTGCTCGGGAAATGCGTAAATATTTTGTTACGTTACTTGTGGTTGACCAGCGTCCCTCAGGGATTGATAATGAAGTGATGTCTCAGATTGGAACACGCATCACTGCCTTGTTGAATGACGAGAGGGACATCGATGCAATTTTTACTGGGGTGGCGGGTGCCCAGGGGCTTCGTTCAGTATTATCCAAACTAGATTCTAAGCAACAGGCACTCATTCTTGGGCATGCCGTTCCCATGCCAGTGGTCATTCGTACCCGCCCCTATGATCATCAGTTTTATGCTGATGTGGGGGAGAGGGATTGGAGTGAATTACCCACGGCTATGGTACTCCAAGCTGCTAAGAGTGCTAAGGCAGATTTAGGAATTTAATTCATGGTTAACGGGTGAAGGAAAGCTAGTGAGGTACTTCCCACCAAACCCTCCATGAATGAAAAAACCCGGGCTCTAGAATGGACAACGAGCGACGGGTACTTCATTTTTAGCAATGGGAATTGCTGGCGGTTGAGAAACAAAAGCCTGACTAATGACTGGACAGCTTACTCAAGACATAGCCTGGATTAAATAATCAAAAAATGGAGAAACCTCAGCGGCATCATCATCCGTCAGTAAAGCCAAAGATGCCTTCTTCAGGCAGCGAATGGCTTCTGCCATACCTGGCATGGGGACACCCAAGGCATTGTACATTTCCCTGGCTCCAATCACTCCAATACTTTCAATAGGTTCCTTATCTCCAGCTAATAATCCATAAGTGACTAGGCGTAAATACCAACCATAATCTCGCAAACATTGTGCCCGTTGCCGATCGCCATAGGCATTACCCCCAGGAGATATGAAGTCAGGTCGTTTCTGCCAAAGTTGTTTACTGGCATCTTGAACAATCTTTTTTTCGTTTTCAGACAACGAAAGAGCAATTCGTAACCGCTGTTCGCCAGAACCCAAAAAACTTTTAATAGCATTGAGTTCGCCCGTAGTGGGATAGCGAAGTTCATCGTCGGCTTTGAGAATAACTTGACTTACAACGCTCATAATTCAGATAATTTTCAAGTACTTTTCTTATTTTAGCCACTCGATGCATCATTAAAAACTCAAAATTTGATGATGTATTGTTTGTTTACTATTTTAAATACTTTTGAATCCAAAGTGAAAATAAGGGCAATGCAACACGATACCCATACTCAGCACCATAGATCAGTCCCTTTTGCTGTAAACCCACCAATGCCCCTTGCAAACTTCCACCCCGGGACAGCCCATGCCGTTGAATATATTCCTTGCTTTGTGGTTTATCCGTAGGATCCAGGGACAGGCATTCGAGTAATTGAACTTGACTGGCGGGTAATAATAATAAAAATGATTCAAATGTTCCAGAAATATCAACTAATAAGTCATGAATCACCTGTTCGAGGCACTGATGACTGATTTTCAGACCAGATGTAGAGGGAAGCATGAACCGAGTGAGTTGTCTCACTAACATAACCGCATCCCCAGCATGTCCCCGAACTACCTCTAAGAAACGGATCAATGTGGCATGATCGGCAAAGGATAACCCCATTTCCAGCAAGGTTGCTTCTACCCAATCCCCCAATATGTCATCAGCCAGTGGTCCTAACTTGACCACATCCAGGTTATCCATATTGGAGAGAATGGTTGTTTCAGCAATGGTGGCAACCAAGGCATAGCTGACATGGGTTTGTTGTTTAATTTCTCGACGCAGTAATGTCTCCCATTGCCGATCCCGATCCCAGGTACGAATATGGGGAAAGCTTTGTAAAATCAATACAACTCGACGTTCTAGGGTTTCCGCTAATAATTGGGGTAATCGCAACAAACACTCAAACGCTGCCCACAACTGTTCTCGGCTTAAATCGTGTATGGGCTTAATTAGGGGGGTGTCATCTTCTGGTCTTAAGACGCGTCTGAATAAACCAGGTTCTAACTGACTAATCCATTGATCAATAATATGAACTGCGGTGCGACTATTAAAACGATGATTGATACTTTCACAAAGCAGATGAATGAAGCGGATGCCGTCCGTAACCCGGATACAGTCAACTTCTAAAACAAATGCCGATACCTGGCGGGCAGCCAATCGAATTAAACGACGACGTCCACTTCCTGGAACCCCAACAATGAGTAGGTCGCCATCCCGGTTTAATACTTGGATGATACGCTGAAATTCACCAAATCGACCCACTAGTTCAATGGGAAGAGGTGGGGTGAGATCAGGGGAAGCAAAGGTGGGTGATGGGTAGGGATGGGAATTAACGGGCATTAGCAACAATGAAACAACAAGTTTAGAAGTGATTCTTTATTGATGGTTTAATGATCATCATTAGGGTAACATGGGCAGATGGGCGTTTTAAGACGTGAAATGGAGACAATGCAAACGATTTTAATTGCTAGTCTCTATAGTATCCGGTGTGGGTCTTCACTGCTTCCCCTGTGCTGGATAAATCATCTAAATGAGATTTGGTGGAATCGTAAGTTATGGGCTTAAGTGCGATTATGATTAATGAACGTCCCCTATTCAGGTAAGGATTTCGATTAATTTCTTCCATGATAGCCCATTCCCCATCAACTCCTGAACCCCTATGGCTCCACCGTGGTACCAGTGAAATATTTCCCCACTCCCCCACCAGCCTTGACCCATCGGAAAATATCATTCAACGGTTAATGGATGTCCGTCCGTTACGGGTTAAGTTGGGGATCGATCCCACCGGAACCGAGATTCATCTGGGTCATAGTATCCCGATGCGAAAACTACGTTCATTTCAGGATGCCGGACATACCGCAGTTTTAATCATTGGTGACTTTACGGCACGGATTGGTGACCCCACCGGTAAATCTGAAATGCGACGACAATTGACTGAAGCGGATGTTCAGGAAAATGCTGCCACCTATCTGGAACAAATTCAGCCGATTTTAGATTTTAATACCCCAGGCCGCCTGGAAATTCGTTATAACTCTGAGTGGTTATGTGGCTTAGATTTGTCTAAAGTGTTAGACCTTCTGTCCACAACTACCGTAGGACAAATGTTGGCGAAGGAAGGGTTTGCTGAACGGTATGGGCGATCGGAACCAGTTTATTTACATGAATTCCTTTATCCCCTCATGCAAGGATATGACTCCGTAGCCGTGGGAGCGGATGTAGAACTTGGTGGGACTGACCAAAAATTCAATATCGCCATTGGGCGAGACTTGCAGCGTCATTTTGGGCTACCCGCCCAATTTGGTTTATTGATGCCAATTTTAGTGGGAACGGATGGAGTGCAAAAAATGTCAAAATCCCTGGGTAATTATGTGGGGCTTCGGGAGGATGCACTATCCATGTACTCAAAACTAGAAAAAACACCAGACAGGGTGATTGACCAATACTTTGAATTGTTAACCCATTTCAACCCTGAAGAAATTTCCCGTGATCCCCGCGATCGCCAAAAGCAACTGGCGTTGTCCATTACCAGCCAATACCATGGTGAATCTGCAGCCTTGGCTGCTCAGGAATCTGCTCTTTCCTTAGTGAAAGGAACTATTCATAACACCTTAGTAGTGCCTGAATTTAATCTATCCACCATTGTATTTCCTGCGAAATTCTTTTATATTTTGAGTGCGTCAGGCTTGTGTAAAACCAGTTCTGAAGCCCGTCGTCAAATTGCAGGAGGGGGAGTCAAGGTGGATGGCAATCCCATGGGGGATGTCAACTGGTTAATTCACCATTCCCATGAGTTAAGAGGACGAATTATCCAAGTCGGCAAAAATAAATGTGTCCGCCTCATCTAAAATGTCTTATTCAGGTCTTTTAAGCCCAAGTCCATGAATTATCTCGACTGTTACCGAATCCTGGGACTCAGACCAGGGTCTTCTCTAGGGGAGGTTAAAGCAGCCTACCGCAGGTTGGTTCGGAACTACCATCCTGATTTAAATTCAGACCGGCGCTACGCCCCGGAACAATTTATCACCCTAACCAAGGCTTATAAAACCTTGGAACAATACTTAACAAACCATGAAGGGCATCAACGGGAAACTTCTCCATTATCCCCCCGTCATTGGTCCGCAAACCCGGTAAAGTACGGGAACGAGACAACCTCTTTCCACCCTTCCCATGGAATGATAACGGGTCAATCCATGCCCTTGGCACTTCCCGAACAACACCTCAAACAGACTTCCGTTCAATATTTACAGGAACATTTGCACAATCAACGTTTCCCCCGTGCCATTGCCTTGGTTGAAGGAATGGTTCAACGGTTTCCCCAGGATTTAGAAGTAAAACGATGGCAGGCGATCGCTTATTGGTATTGGGGTCGCCATTTAATGGCAGTTAATCAACCTGATAAAGCTAGGGTTTATTTTAAAAAGGCGCAACGAACCACTGTCCTTCAATTCAGTCCCTATGAACCATCGGCATACAAATCCCCCAAAACGACCAAAGATCCTTGAACATTTCAGATTTTACCAATGTATAATTCATTAAATGTAAATTTTAGTTGAATCATCTTATTTCTGTTGAGAACCGTTATCTGACAGCTTAATGGTTTAACTTGATTCATTATGACCAAGGTAAAATCCCCTTAGGGTAGCAATTGATAGAATCCTAATTCCAATAAGGTTTGTCATTCTTGTTATCCTCTACTCTATTGCATTTCAATTTCCAGATTAAACTCAATGAATGTATTGGCTCAACTCAGCCCGAAAGGTAACCATGGCATTTAATCCTGACTTCTTTAGTAGTACCGAAGATGTACAAATTAATTCTTTACTAAAGTATCTCCAGCATCAATCGCCGGAAACTTTAGCAATGGTAGCAGGCTCTGCCAGTGCTGAAATTAAACAAATTATTGCCCAAAATGTTCAGGGTTTGTTAGGAATGCTGCCTAATGAACACTTTAATGTTCAAATCAATACGGATCGGGATAATTTGGCTGGGTTATTGGGTTCAGCCATGATGACTGGTTATTTTTTACGTCAGATGGAACATCGAATGGAACTTGAGAGTAGTTTAATCAGTTCAATTTCTTTAAACAACCCGGACGAGTCAACATAATTTTTTTGATTCAGACCATTGATTACCCCATTTGACACCCATCCCATTGAATCAATGTCCACCCCAGTCAACCTTACTGTTCGGCAACAGCAAATCCTTTGGGCTACTATCCGTCATTATATTGCTACGGCTGAACCAGTGGGTTCTAAAGCATTGGTGGATGAATATAACCTGAGTGTCAGTCCTGCAACCATTCGTCATTCCATGGGGGTGTTAGAAAAGGTTGGCTTACTTTACCAACCATACACCTCTGCTGGTCGAGTTCCTTCTGATTCCGGGTATCGGTTATATGTGGATCAATTGGTATTACCAACAGAAAAAATAACATCACAAGTGGAAAAATTGCTGGGTGATGAATTGAACTGGCAAAAGTGGAGTTTGGAGAGTTTGTTCCGGGGTGCAGCCCAAATTCTATCTAAGATTAGTGGGTATATTGTACTGATCACAATGCCCCAGGCTGATGATGCCAGTATCCGCCACTTGCAATTAGTGCAGGTGGCATCAGGAAGAATAATGGTTGTTATTGTGACAGACCGCTATGAAACCCAATCCCTATTGATGGGTTTACCCCAATCATCCCCCTATCCCGATGGGAGACCGACGGAAGAAGAGCAGATTGACCAAGAATTACAACTCTTATCGAGCTTTTTAACCCATCAACTTCGAGGGAAAACCCTATCCCAACTTCCGACCTTAGACTTCAGTGAATTGGATCGAGAATTTGAACGGTATGGTGAGTTTCTCCGTAAAATTACCATTGAACTTAGTCGGTTACACCAACCCACCCAGACCCAAATGATGGTCAGTGGAGTATCAGAAGTGCTTCGCCATCCGGAGTTTGCTGAACTGCAACAGGTGCAGATGTTGATGCGTCTTTTGGAAACTGAGCAAAATCAATTATTACCCCTCATTTTTGAATATCCCCATCAAAATCCAAATCGGGTAAGGATCCGGATTGGATCAGAGAATCCATTGGAGCGCATGCGAACCTGTACCTTGGTCTCTGCAACCTATCAAAGGGGATTAATCCCTGTGGGAAGTGTGGGGATGCTAGGACCCACCCGGATGATGTATGAAAATGCCATTGCTTTGGTATCTGCTACTGCTGACTATTTGTCTGATATCATTCGATAAATTCATGGGCTTTGTTAGTAATTTTTCATGGGTCGTCAATTTTGAATTCTAGGGCTGGACTGTAGGAACTCCCAAATTTAATTTGCATCCCTGATGTCAATGGAATTTCTTGGTGGTGGATTTTTTGCCAACTACCCTCGATGAGGATTAAAGTACCATAACGGGAAAAATCCCGTAGAAAAAAAGTTGGCAAACTGCTGGGACTTGTATCTGAACAATCACGATAAAAAATCTCAGCATGTTTTTGAGAGATCCATTGTTCTGTTAATGCTAGGTCGTTCTCTTCCCCCCGTCCTACTTTCATTAAGCCACTCCGCACTGCCCAATTTTGTTGGTGATTTTCAACACTTTGCAGTCGGGCTGAAGGTATGGGATTGCGAAACCAACTGGAGGTATTGAGGGGCAGTTCAGTGCGGGTTAATGATTGGACTAATTCACCATTAAACTCTGGATGAAGATATAAGACTGGTAAGGTCCAGGCTGGTTGATTGAAACGGTACAGTGCCAAGAGTTGTTGTCTAGCCATGGCAACCGCTAAGTCGATGGGCATTCGTTCCGCTAAGGATTGGGCTAACGATTGAATGAAGGTAAGGGCTTCTGGATCAGCGATGGCATCCCTCATTGCCAAGACCGCTGGAACGCCGTGGTGGATTAATACTTCCGCTAAACTACCCCGAGAGATGGCAATACCATCGGGGGTACGGACAGGTTGGGCACCCCAACAACTATTGAATACAGCTAATGTAACCCTTGATTGGGTTAACATTTGAGCCAGATCCATGCCGCTCAATGTGGTTTTTCCTAGAAGTAACATTCCACCATCGGAACCTGGAAGCCCATGCCCCCCGTAGAAAAATAAAGTGTATCCTCCCTTTTCTAAGTGAGATTTAATGATTTCTGCCGTGGGTTGAAGAAGCACATCCACCTGACATGGAACCGAATTCCCTGAAGACCCAGATTGGAAGCCTTTTTCCATGGTTTGAGCTAGTAAAGATGCCTCTTGAGAAAGGTTGAGGGGGGCAGATATACCAAGGTGATTGCGACCCAATACAAGTAAAATTTTTAAGTAGGGCTCACATCGAGGGATGGATAGATGTTCCACGTCACTGGTGGTACGGCTCAATAAAATTTGGGGACCAAGGGATAGGGGTGGTTTACCCGCTTCGGTTTGCATGATCTCCCAAGGCAGGGCAATTAAGTCGGGGTCTCTGATGTCTAACCGGATTCTAAGGGGAGTCCGTTGCCCACTGGCAATCCCTTGGCTGTGACTTAAACTATTTTCAACGGTGCTGGTAAATAACCAACGATATAGGTAAATTCCCAGTTGCTGCATCAATCGACCACTTTGACTGGATGGTTGATTTTCTCCAACTCCTTTCAACTCTGATGAATGAATGATAGTGGGCGTTAGAATCCGAGGGGGCATGGGCATACCGCCAGTGGTAAACATATCTAACCATTGATGCCACAAGGTGGTTAATTCTCTGGGCCAAGACCGGTCATGGTGGACATACCCCCCAGGGTAAGGTGCCTTTAGAACCCATGCAGCAAAATATTCCTCGGGTGACATTCTCAATGGAGCGATCGCCACACATAATTCTGGAATTTCTGTTTGACTCATGCCTTACCCTTGATTATTTCGTCTGATAAAGTAACCTAGTTGCAGTATAGATCCATTACTCGAGTTAATTCCATCCGGGATAGAGCTCCCAATGTTAACGGAGAGCGATGCCCTTGTTGCAAATGATCCACTGCGGCACAACCAATCATGGCAGCATTATCAGTACAAAATTGCAGGGATGGAAATAATAAACGCAGACCCTCTTCATGGGTTGCCCCTTGCATCCATTGACGAAGCCCATGATTTGCAGCTACTCCACCCCCCACCACAATCGTAGAAAATCCATGGTCTAGGGCACAGGCAATGGTTCGTTTAGTCAGTGCCTTGGCGACCGTCATCTGGAAACTTGCCGCTAAATCTGCAACAGGCAGGGGATATCCGGTTTGTTTAATGCGGTCTACCAGTCGTGACATGGCTGTTTTCAGTCCACTAAAACTAGAATCATAGGGATGAAACCCTCCTTGGGGAAGGGACACCTGCCCCTCAGGCAAATGAAATGCTTGGGAATTTCCCATCTGTGCTAAGTGGTCAATCATAGGCCCGCCTGGATAGCCTAAATCCATCAATCGAGCCACTTTATCAAAAGCTTCTCCAGCAGCATCATCCCGAGTTTGCCCTAAGATACAATAGTCTCCACACCCTTTGACCCCAATTAAACTGGTGTGTCCCCCCGACACCAATAGGCAAAGAAACGGAGGGTGAAGTTCAGGTTCAGTTAAATAAATTGCATAAATGTGACCTTCCAGATGGTGGATTCCCACAAATGGTTTATTGTGAACCATTGCTAACGTTTTCCCTGCTGTTAACCCAACCAATAGGGCACCTACCAAGCCGGGGGCACAAGTGGCAGCAACACCATCAATATCATTCCACTTAACTTGGGCAGTTTCCAGGGCTTGGGCAATTCCTTCATTAATCGAAACTAGGTGTTGACGGGAGGCTACTTCTGGTACAACGCCTCCATAGGGGCGATGGGCTGCAATTTGAGATGCTACAACATGGCTTAAAACCTGGCGATGACGCACAATCGCTACTGCTGTTTCATCACAACTGGTTTCAATCGCCAATACGGTGGTCATAGAGTCCCAATATCCAAGCTTCTTTACAACTTCTTTTAGAAATCTTATCAAGTTCTCAGCAAAAGTAATAGACTCCATCTGGCGATAGGGAAATTTCGATTTTAGAACTCTTATGCCATAGCTTACTATAATTAAATAGGCTGGCTAGAACAACCTTAAGGCTTTATTCACAGGTTTAAAATACGGGGGGTTACTTCGATTTAGTATGATGATGAGTTTGGTATAAATAGGGAACATGACCATGGTAGCAGTCGCAATTTTAGCCGCTGGAAAAGGCACTCGGATGAAATCAAAGTTGCCGAAGGTGTTACATCCCCTTGGGGGGCGATCCTTGGTGGAGTGGGTATTAACCAGCCTCATTGAGATCCAGCCCCAGCATCGTTTGGTAATTGTGGGTTACCAAGGGGAACAGGTTCGTTCCACCCTGAAAGACTATCCAGATGTGGTATTCGTTGAACAAACCGAACAAAAGGGAACGGGACATGCCGTACAGCAAATTCTACCCTACCTAGATGACTTTAGTGGGGATTTATTAGTTCTGAATGGGGATGTCCCCCTGTTGCGCCCTCAAACCGTTAAATTATTGCTAGATACCCACGTCTGTCATGGGAATGCTGCCACCCTTCTTGCTGCCCATCTACCCAACCCCAAAGGGTATGGACGGGTATTTTGTGATGGGCAAAATTACTTGCAAAACATCATTGAAGACCGGGATTGTACCCCTGCCCAAAGACAAAGTCATCGAATAAATGCTGGTGTTTACTGTTTCCATTGGCCCCTGTTAGCAACCCTATTGCCACAGTTACAAAATAATAATAGTCAACAGGAATATTACATTACTGACGCTCTCAATGGGTTGGTGACCACAGGAGATGGTACTGGGGGTCGGGGGGTAATGGTGGTTGATGTGGATGACTATCAGGAAATTTTAGGGATCAACGATCGCAAGCAATTGGCTGATGCCTATGGAATTCTGCAAACTCGTATTAAGGATCAATGGATGGCAGCGGGAGTAACAATGGTTGATCCAAGTAGTGTTACCATTGATGACACGGTACAACTGGCTCCTGATGTAGTGATTGAGCCTCAGACTCACCTAAGGGGATATACTTCCATCCAAGGGGGTAGTAGAATTGGACCAGGAAGTTGGGTGGAAAATAGTCATTTAGGGGCTCAGGTTTCTGTCCTCTATTCGGTTGTTACCGACACGGAGGTGGGAGATAATACCCGTATAGGACCCTATGCCCATTTACGCGGTCATGCCCAAGTGGGTACTGGTTGCAGGGTGGGTAATTTTGTAGAATTAAAGAATAGCCAATTGGGGGATCATACCAATGCGGCACACCTTTCTTACCTTGGGGATGCCACCCTTGGTAGGGGGGTTAATGTGGGTGCTGGCACCATTACTGCCAACTATGATGGGGTTCGGAAACACAAAACATTCATTGGCGATCGCACTAAAACTGGTTCTAATAGCGTACTTGTGGCACCCATTACCCTAGGAACTGATGTAACCGTTGCGGCGGGGTCTGTAATCACCGATGATGTTCCCGATGACTCCCTTGTAATTGCTCGTCCTCGTCAAACCATTCTTCCTGGTTGGCATCCCCCAACTTCGGCATCAGAATAATCCTTTTCTTCCCTGTCCTTCTATGTTAGACGGTTCCATCCTACAAAAATTATCCTTAGCTCACCGTCCTGGACAAGGGGGCAAGCGTTTACTAAACTTTGGTGTGTATTACAAAAATACATTGGTAGCCCTGTGCCATGCATTAGAAGATCATGTTTTAGACTGTCCTAGTCAACCTTTAATGGTAACTGCATTCCAGCGGGGAATGTGGTATCTACAAGAAGCTGACCGATATGGAACCCTAGCTGCCCGGTCACGACAGGTGGTCATCATGGCTGGTGATGATGCTGGCTTTACCCAACACCCCACAAGTCAATTGGAGAATGTGGCATTAATAACCTTAGCCCCTGAAGACCCGGTTGGACAAGAATGGCATCTAATTATCCTGTCTCCCTCCTATGCAGCCATGGTTCTCTGTCAGGAACTTTCAATTTCAGACTATGGGGGTCGAGAGCCATCCCATGATTGGGAGCGTAAATTTTATGGACTGTGGACTTTTGAACCTCATCTAGTCCATGAAGCATTACAAATAGCCATTGCTCATATTGGCACTTACCATCCCCAACTCCAGCAGTCGTTACTGAGTCAGGTTGCTGCCATAGCCACTTCTACAGTGGTCAATGATGATTTAACATCCGTAGTACATCAGGTGATTCACTATTTACAATCCCATGAATCCCCCGCTATCCCCCGCCAGGGACTAAACCACTTCAGTTCTGATCTATCCACCCCGAGTCCGTTGGACGAGAATCTACTATCCAACGAATTACAAGCATTTTTACGTTTAGCCCAACTGATTGACCAAACTGACCCTGAAAACCCAATGGCGGCAACGGAGGTATCAGCTTTGGCTGAAGCCATGGGACAATTAATGGATCTTCCACCGCGGCAACTCCATCGTCTTCGTTTATCCGGATTACTTCATCGCCTATCACCCCTGCCAACTGGTTCCCCACCATCCTCCCCATTGGAGACCATACCCCAGATGGCGGTAATTGGCACTATCATCGCCCATCAGGGAGAATGGTGGGATGGTTCGGGGCAACCCGCCGGGTTAGCTGGTGTTGCCATCCCCTTAGAATCCCGCATTTTAGGCTTGGTCACCTATTTCCAGTCCCACCTAACCCATTATTGCCCTATTCAGCCGGGGACAAACCTGACGCTTCATTCCGACCAAAGCCTCACCCTTGCGTTTGAACTTTGCCAGAAACAAGGTGGTGAGCGCTGGGATCCACAATTGATCACAATTTTATCAGTGTTAGTTAATAGTTTACAACAGGGTTTGTCCTTGCCCGTACCCAGTCCTAAAATTGCCGGAGGGATGTGGCTGCTTGATTCCCATAGTGCTTGATGATTGTTGATGGAGATGAAGTGAACCTTTCTGGTCTTGGTATTCTAGTCCACCTGATTGAATGAGGAAATTGGGAAATATCCATGGGTTATGAACCATTACACCATAAATATCGCCCCCAGGTTTTTGCAGATTTAGTGGGACAAGCTGCCATCGCCACAACCCTGACCCATGCCATTGAACAACAGAAAATTGCCCCCGCCTATCTTTTTTGTGGACCTAGGGGAACTGGGAAAACATCCAGTGCCCGGATTTTAGCCAAGTCCCTTAATTGTATTCATGGGGATGCTCCTACTGCATCCCCCTGTGGTAAATGTGAAGTCTGTCGTACCATCACCCATGGTTCCGCCCTAGATGTGATTGAAATTGATGCTGCCAGTAATACAGGGGTGGATAACATTCGAGAATTAATTGAAAAATCTCAGTTTGCCCCAATTCAATGTCGCTATAAGGTTTATGTGATCGACGAGTGCCACATGTTGAGTACCGCTGCATTCAATGCCCTACTCAAAACATTGGAAGAACCCCCACAACGGGTGGTTTTTGTGTTAGCCACCACCGATCCCCAGCGAGTTTTGCCGACGATCATTTCCCGTTGCCAACGGTTTGACTTTCGTCGAATCTCTCTGGATGCCATGGTTCCCCATTTACAAACCATCGCCCATGAGGAAAAAATTACCATTACGGAGGATGCCCTGACCCTAATTGCCCAAATTGCCCAGGGGGGGTTACGGGATGCGGAAAGTTTATTGGATCAATTGAGTTTATTGGCGGAGGCTGTGACCATTGAAAAAGTGTGGGATTTGGTAGGGGCTGTCCCGGAACAAGATTTATTTGCATTGGTTCAGGCGATCGCTCAAAATCAACCTGAAACAGTGCTTGACCAGATTCGTCGTTTAATGGATCGGGGGAGGGAACCCCTCATCGTATTACAAAATTTAACTGCATTTTATCGTGATTTATTAATTGCAAAAACTGCCCCCCATCGCCATGATTTAGTCGCCCTTACCCGACAGACCTGGGATGCAATATGCCCATTTGTGCAGGCTTGGGAGGTTGAGTTTATCTTGGCTGCCCAGCAGCAGTTACGAACCAGTGAAGTGCAAGTGAAGCATACCACCCAACCCCGCCTGTGGTTAGAAGTGGTGTTATTAAGTCTATTGCCATCGGCTCTCTCCCCTGCCCTCTCCCATCCTACTCCCCCAACTACCGGGATAACTGCACCAATCCTCTCCACTCCCTCGTCTTCATCCTCTTTTTCTGCTTCCGTCCCCTCTGTATCTCCAACCCCCAAGCCCGTCAACTTTCCCTCTTCAGCCTCCACCGACTCCCATGGCTTACCAGTCTGGCAACAAATCCTCAACCATATTTCCTTACCCAGCACTCGCGCCTTGATGCAACAAATGGGTCATCTGATTTCGCTAGATGATGGATGTGCCCGAATTGGATTGCAACCCCAGGTGTATAAAAAACGTCAAGCTAATTTAGCGAAGGATATTGCCACCTTGGAAGCAGCATTGGCTAAGGTGGGTTATCCTCAATTTAAGGTAACCTTAGAAGGGGCTACTCGTGTATCTGAAGTTGATGACAAGTCGCCTCCGCCATTAACCCAAGATGCCCCTCCCTCTCCTCCAGCAGGCGATCGCCCTACGGGGACACAACACCCATCCATTCCCCCTGTTTCCTACAACTTACCCCAAAGTTCTGGGGCTCCATCGGTTTCAGAATCCCAACCTCGTTTATCCATTAGCCCACCTGAACGGATCATAAACCCAGTTGTTTCCCAGTCACCTGCAATCCCAGATGAAGGACGACTAGCGGCTGAAAGTCTGGCTCAATTTTTTAACGGGCAGGTTGTCAGTGATGATGACTTGGAAATGGGTGATTTCCCCCCCCTTTCAGGGATGATGACCCAGGGTTTAGGGGAAGCAGAGGATGGTTTGCCTTTCTGAACTATTTACTTGGATAGCCTAGATGATGTCTCCCCTCCAATCTTTAAACAGTTGCCATTGGTTTAAACTCATCTGTGGTGCTAGTTATCAACATCTTCCCTCAATCCGTAATCTGGTTTTAGCTTATGGGCTGGCGGGTGCAGATTGTATTGATGTTGCCGCTGATTTAGCCGTCATTCAATCTACTAGGGCAGCTTTGGATATTGCCGCCACCCTAGCTCCATTGGCTCGCTCCCATGGATTTCCCACCAGTAAACCTTGGCTGATGATTAGCTTAAATGATGGGGAAGACCCCCATTTCCGTAAGGCAGTGTTTGATGCTCATTCATGTCCCATTGAATGCCCCCGACCCTGTGCAGCAGTTTGCCCCACCAATGCAATTCCAATGGTTCCATCAAAAGTCACTCAACCCCAAACCCATGGATCATTGGACTTTACCGGAGTCATTGGCGATCGGTGTTATGGATGTGGTCGTTGTTTATCGGTTTGTCCTGAACAACGGATTACAACCACCTCCCATCAACTTCCCCTGTTCGCTATTGCTCCCAGCTTATTCCAATTGGCGATAGATGCGATTGAAATCCATACCCAAATAGGACGGCTATCCGAATTTCAACGCCTATGGCATGGGATTAGTCCTTGGATAAACCAATTCAAACTGGTGGCGGTTAGTTGTCCCGATGGCGAAGGCTTCATTGATTATCTCCAGTCCCTTATCCAGGTGATGAATCCCCTGCCCAATCAATTATTATGGCAAACGGACGGACGGCCAATGAGTGGGGATATTGGGGATGGCACCACCCATGCTGCAATTCGATTAGGACAAAAAGTGCTGGCAGCGGGATTGCCTGGCTATGTTCAATTGGCGGGAGGCACTAATCATTACACGGTTCCCAAGTTACGCACGATGGGTTTACTCCCTCCTTTACCTTCAATGTCCATTCAACCCAACATCGGTCAAAAACTATCTGAAGTGACTCCATGGATTTCTGGAGTTGCCTATGGAAGTTATGCACGGGTGCTGCTGTCTCCAGTTTTAGATGAGTTAGCATCCCGCGAAGATGAACCTTATTCTTATCCCCTATCTTCAATACCGATGACAACCTCTGTGGGGAAGGAAATAACGGCAGCTCCCTCTGTGATTGCACAGGGGGGAGGTAGGTTTCCCCGTCTGGAGGATTATCCGGATTTATTATGGAAGTCAGTCCGGCTTGCCTATTCCTTAATTAACCAATTAAAGTAGTAAAACATTGAAGTTTCCCCATAACCATTCCCCCCCTGAGAAAGGGATGTAGGTCTGGTTTCTCCCTCAGGTAAGGGGATTAATCTGCTTAAATCGGGTTTCAACCCCTGCTTGAAGGCTGTGGGATACACCCGGGGGCTACCAACTTCCTAGGCGTTTTAAATCAATATTCTGTTCAAGAATAGTATAAACCTGTTTTTCTATGATTCAGTTCACATTCCATTTTCATGGACTAGAGTGTTAGTAATATAGTTACAAAGATTATGTCGATTTCCTAGGAACCGAATCCCCCTGAATTGACATCCCTGCCCATTTCCAATTGAGTAGGGTTTTCTGGAGATATGTATGAACCCATTTCAAACCCAAACAAACACCTTTTTGCTAGGACAACACATTATCCCCCGTTCATTCCTTCATAGAATTTGGATGGTTAGTTTACTCTGTATGACCTCAGGATGTGCCAACAGTTCTTCAGGAGATGTCTGGCAGCGATCCCTAACTCCTGATCCACAATTACAAGGTAGTCCAACCGGTTTCGGGGTCAACACTCCCCAGGCTAATCTTCCATCACCCCTCAATCCTCCCCAAGATGATATTCTGGCTGAAGTCCCTGTATATCCAAATGCTAAATTAATCACCATCCTCACCATCCAGGATAAAACCATCTTTCCCTTTAGCCAAGTAGCGTCCTCAAACATCCAGGATGCCATGGCGAAAGCAAGTCATTGGAGTACCACAGATAGTGTGGATCTGATTCGTGATTTTTTTCAAAAAACGTTTCAGAATCAAGGATGGGAGCGTCTCAGTCGTACCCCAACTTCACCACCAGATAGCCTGATTGCTCAACGCAACGACATCCAGGTTATTGTATCTACCCCACCGCGGCGATTGAACCAATCTGGTGCGGAAGAAATAAAGTTTACGATTCATTTTCTCAAAGTACCCACACATAAACCCACAACCCCCCCATCCAGTCCAGTCAGTGTCTTGATTCCTCAACCAGGCAGCCCCGATTTTATCGGTCCTTTGTGGAATGGAGTTAATCCCATAACTAATCTCCGAAAACCATCATCCCAGTCCCCTGACCCCACCTCCCCTATTCCCCAATCCTTTAGCGATTTGAGTAAGGCTCCTCAGTCATTACGCCCCTATATCCAAGACCTGGCGGACTTGGGACTGCTAATCACTGATGATTCTGATGTTCAAACTAAAAGTCCATCCCAAAAGCTGTTTCGTCCCAATCAACCAATTACGAGGCGGGAGTTTGCTCGTTGGTTGGCAACGGTGAATAATCGTCTCAATGCCGCTCGTCCCGGACGGCAGATACGTTTGGCGGTTGAGACGACACGACCCAGTTACCAAGACATCCCTAGAAATGATGCTGATTTTCCTGTGATACAAGGATTAGCTGAAGCAGGAATCTTACCCAGTTCTCTTACGGGTGATAACACAACAGTCTTGTTTCGACCAAATATACCGTTAGTTCGAGAAGGATTGCTCACATGGAAAGTGCCTTTAGATGTTAGACAAAGGCTTCCTTTGGGAACATTAGAGTCGGTACAACAAACTTGGGGATTCCAAGATGCTCCCCGAATTACCTCTGGTGCATTAAAATTCATTTTGGCAGATTATCAAAATGGGGAACTATCCAACATTCGGCGAGCGTTTGGGTTCACAACATTGCTCCAACCGAAACGCCCAGTTACCCGTGGTGAAGCGGCGGCCGCCCTTTGGTATTTTGGAACGGAGGGAGATGGTATTTCAGCCGCAGACGTTAAGGCGGAAATAAGCACCCAATCAGAATGAATATACTTTGTAGAAAACTTTTTCAATGTTGTCAATGCAATGGATTCATTGCAACCCTGACATTGACCCTGACCAGTTGTGTTGGTTATCCCCGTCTACTGTCCACCCCTTTTGATCCAAGTGGACGCAGTCTCAATAGTAGTTTTACTGAATCCAGCCCTCAGATTTCCGGTCGTTATGTTGTATTCGTCTCTGACCGTCGGGGAAGCCAAGATATTTACCTATACGATACTGTACAACGCCGCCTGATGGAATTGCCAGGACTGAACGCATTTGATACCCTAAGCTCTCATCCGGGGGTGTCAGCCGATGGTCGATGGATTGTTTTTGCCTCCAGTCGTCAAGGACGTTCAGGAATATTTATTTATAATCGTGACACCCGTCAATTACAAAATCTTGTCTCCAATGTGGTGGGTGAAGTTCGAAATCCAACCATTAGCAGCGATGGTCAGACTATCGCCTTTGAAGTTGCAATCAATGGTCAGTGGGATATTCAAGTGTATAGCCGATCAGGGCAACCCCTCAATATTCCTTAAAATAATTGGTGCCCCTTCCTTAGCAGAGCGTTTTCAGCCTCGGTCACCATCTGTCAAATTAGGGGAGCGAGGATACAAAAGACATTTAAGGGCTTTGAAGACAAGAGACAGATGATGCTTCTCTGCCACCTGAATGTCTACTAATTTCTGACGGCGATGGGATCAAGTCACTCAACTGTTGAGCCGATGCTGCCATCATAGGTTGCGGTCGCGTAAGGTTTACGCTTTGAGTAAAGCGGACAATCCCCTCGGCATCGAGGGTCTTTGTTTTCCCCAGAACCGTAGCCAATCCTTCAATCTTCATCCATTGGCAAACCCAAAACAAATTTACCCCGACCAAAAAAACAACCAAATTGCTGGTCATATACTTCGTCTTCGTCTTGGGTTTCCACTTTCACATCAGACCGGGCATAACTGACACAGAGAAGGGCATATCCCTTTCGTTGAATCACTGGAGATAACCCCATCGCCTCAGGTTGGTCAATCTCTCCCGACAACACCCTGACTGCGCAGGTAGTACAAGCCCCGTTTCGGCAGGAAAAGGGTAAATGAATTCCCTGATGTTCCACATATTGAAGAATATACTGGTTGTCTGGTACGTCGATGTGATAACAGGTATTCTTCTGGCGATCATGAATCGTTACTTGATAAAAGTTGGGCATTGGTATTCTAGGATGTACAAACTTTGATATTATTATTATGATCTGAACCAGATTAACATTGAACGAACGTTCAATGTTATAGTTTAATTTCTGTGTTCTCCACCAACGTGGATACCATGGAGAGGTGGCCGAGTGGTTGAAGGCGCAGCACTGGAAATGCTGTTTACTCGTAAGGGTAACGAGGGTTCGAATCCCTCCCTCTCCGTTGAATCCTACCTAAAATAATGCGGGAGCTTGAGAGCATCCCTGTTTCAACGGGAGGATGAAAAGCGATTCAACAGGGCTTTAGCCAACCATGTTGGTTCGTTGTCTTGATAATTTTTTTGTATCCTACACAGTCTTGCAGAATAGATTCTATAACCATCCCATGGCAGAATTATCAATCACTTTGCAGCTTCCGTTTTATCACCTCAACCAAGTCAAGGCGGAGGAGCTGTCTAACGATTATCAACAATCAGGTGGCTAACGACCTGTTGGCGGTGGATAAAAAGGGCGCAAGAAGGAAACTAGGGCTGCCTTCAAGCACATTAAGATCGGTTCAATATTGATGTTTTTGAACATGTTCCCAATTATATGGGCTTTGTGGAAAAATGTTACCGCCTAGCAGAATATAAAATCTATCATATACCTTTTGACATTCATGTTTCCTCAGTTTTGAGAAACGCATGTATTCATACCCCATATTCAATCGCGTTTCTCATAAGCTTGAATTATTCGAGGTGCCCAAAATCTATTAATTTAAAAACACAAATCCCGATGGTTCAATACTCAGGGCAGTGCGGTCTAGTCCTAAATCAGTTGTTGCAGTAAGGGTAACTTCTAGGCTATTTGATTCCATAACCCGTATGCTCCCTTGTAGCAACCCCCCGTCTTGTCGTCGGAAGTTGATCGTCACGGGGGGTGATAACGGGGTTAAATCAACTTGTTTCCGCCCTGCCAACTGACCTTGGGGCAACTGACCATCCAACCCATTTGTAATAACTGCATAATTGATGATGGCACCTGTACGGTTTAGGAGGCGAACAGTTGTTCGTTGACCAGTCATCGGTAGTTTAGCGTCGGGTATTTGTTGTTCAGGCAGGGGTGGTGTACTAACTGGAAACTGGGCTGACGGGGCGGGAGATGGAGAGACAGGCTTTGGGGTTGCAGTTTCGGAACTGGCTAATGCATCTAATTTGATCGTCCGTCCAGTGCGATCGCTGCGAAAGATCCACCGTTCTTTCCCCCTGCCGACAACCACTTCCCATCCAGGAACAAGTGCCTGGGTACAGAGTTGACCGGGGTCTGCCAACCCTAAGCAACCATCTTGCCAAGTTCGAGATTCTACCCGCAAAATTTGAAACTCTTGACTAGAGGAACTGCCTGTAAGACGGGCAACGTCCATCAGGATTTGTTTGCGAATGCCAGCCATAATATCTCCAGGAGTGCTTTGGCTAACTGACAGAACAGAAGAGGAGGGAATAAAATTAGCATAGCTATTAAGGGAAGTTTCTCGAACAAGCGGATCAGAAGGGAGGTTTAAATATCCAGGCAAGACAAAAAATAATGAACTGAATAATGAAGTACTCAAACAAGTAGTGAATAAATCTTGGAGAGGAACCATAATATTGTTGTTACCTACGTCTTAAATTGATTTTTCCTTTCCCTTTAGGGCTAACCACTTTTACCCACGGAATAAAACCCACAGGTTGGCTTCTCCTCCCCAAGGGACAACACTTAGTCATAGACACTTTTTATCATCCTAATGTTTCCTGACCTAAAAACTAATATCCCCCAGTAATCAACATCATGTCTAACCCCAAGCCTTCGCTTTCAGGAAAAATACCAGATATTCAATCTTCCCTCAATCTACTTGATCCTCAGTACTTTCTCAATCGTGAATTAAGTTGGCTGGAGTTTAATCGACGAGTATTATACGAAGCCATAGACCCTCGCACTCCCCTTCTGGAACGATTAAAGTTTATGGCCATCTTTAGTTCCAACCTGGATGAATATTTTATGGTACGGGTATCAGGACTGCGGGAACAGGTGGACGCCGGGGTTGCTCAGTTAAGTCCTGATGGTTTTACTCCAGAAGAACAACTCGCTGCAATTAGTCAACGCCTCCATCCTTTAGTTAAACAACAACATCAACATTTTGAAGATGTTCTACGTCCCTTAATGGCAACCCATGGTATTCACTTAAGGAATTTTACCGACTTAAGCCAAAAACAACGGGATTATTTACAACAATATTTTGAAGAGCGTATTTTCCCGGTTCTAACCCCTCTTGCCGTTGATCCAGGACATCCCTTTCCCCATATTTCCAACCTCAGCCTAAATCTGGCGGTGGTTGTGAAAGACCCGGTACGGGATGAAGAACGATTTGCCCGAATTAAAGTCCCCAACATTCTTCCCAGATTCATTGTCTTTCCAAAGGATTTACACCCTCAAAATGATAATAATACTGGGGCTTGGACTGGAATACCGTTAGAACAGGCGATCGCCCATAATCTAGAATTTCTCTTTCCTGGAATGACTGTACAAGAATGTCATCTTTTTCGCATTACCAGGGATGGAGACTTTGAATTCCAAGAAGAAGAAGCTGATGACTTATTGCTTGCCATTGAACAGGAAATCAGCAAACGACGGTTAGGGGGTTCTGTTGTCCGCCTAGAAATTCAATCCTCCATGCCAAGTGATGTGAAAAACACCTTAATGGATGAAATGGATATTACTGAAAAGGATGTCTACAGTCTGGATGGGTTGCTCAACTTAAGAGATTTAATGTCGTTTATTTCCTTACCATTGCCAGAATTAAAGGATCCGCCATGGACCCCGGTTATCCCCAACCGCCTAAAATGGGTTAGTGATTTCGATCCGGAGAAAAACATCCCCCGATTGGAAGAGAGTGAAGACATTTTTGCCATTATTCGCCATCGAGACCTAATGGTACATCACCCCTATGAATCCTTCACTGCATCTGTTCAACAATTTATTACCCAATCTGCCTATGACCCATCCGTGTTAGCCATTAAAATGACCCTCTATCGAACATCCGGCGATTCACCCATCGTGAAAGCATTGATTGCTGCCGCCGAAAATGGTAAACAAGTTGTAGCCCTTGTGGAACTGAAGGCACGGTTTGATGAAGAAAATAATATTAACTGGGCTCGAAAACTAGAAAACGCTGGAGTACATGTGGTGTATGGATTGGTGGGATTAAAAACCCATACAAAAATCGTACTAGTTGTTCGACAGGAAGGGGGCGGGGGACCTCATTCCTTGGAAGGAAGGATTCGTCGTTATGTTCATATTGGCACTGGTAACTATAATCCAAAAACCGCTCGTCTTTATACTGATGTAGGACTGTTGAGTTGTCGAGAAGACTTGGGAGCAGACCTCACTGATTTATTTAATTATCTAACTGGTTATTCTCGTCAACACACCTACCGTAAATTATTAGTTGCTCCTGTTAACTTACGAGAGCAAATGATTACCTATATTCGCCAAGAGATTCACCATTCCCAAGCTGGGGCATCAGGACAGATAATTGCTAAAATGAATTCCCTCGTCGATCCAACCCTCATTTCCATTTTGTATGAGGCATCCCAAGCCGGGGTCCAGATCGACTTAATTGTCCGTGGAATCTGTTGTCTTCGTCCAGGTTTACCTGGAATTAGTGAAAATATTCGCGTCATAAGTTTAGTAGGACGGTTTTTAGAACATTCACGAATTTTTTATTTCCATAACAATGGACAGGAACAATTATTGATTGGAAGTGCTGACTGGATGCCTCGTAACTTGGATCGTCGGGTGGAAGCGGTGGTACCCGTTGAAGAACCTGGGATTGTAAAGGACTTGCAAGCAATACTTAGGACTTTACTGGCTGATAATTACCAAACGTGGGAACTCCAGTCAGATGGTTCCTACATTCCCCGACGGGCGACTGCCAATGAATCACTCAACATTGCCCAGCAAAGATTCATGGAGTTAGCCAGTTCCCCTGGTTAGCCTTATGATGAACAAAAAGTTTACAAAGAATATAAATCTAATGTAACTAAATTGACAGAGTGGGGAGTTTTCATGGAAACTAGCTTAATTACAGTTTAGTGGGTTGGTCAAGTGGAAATTCAAATTGGTCGTGGTAAAACCGCCCGCAGAGCCTATGGCATCGATGAAATTGCTTTAGTGCCTGGTCAACGTACTTTAGATTTCTCGTTAACTGAGACTCGCTGGCAGATTGGCAACCTGGTAATGGAAATTCCAATTATTGCCAGTGCAATGGATGGGGTAGTGGACGTGAATATGGCAGTGAAACTATCCCAGTTAGGTTCCTTGGGAGTTCTTAACTTAGAGGGGGTTCAAACCCGATATGAAAACCCTGAACCCATATTACATAAAATTGCATCAGTGGGGGTTGAGGAATTTGTACCATTAATGCAGCAGCTATATGCCGAACCGATTCAGCCGAAGTTGATTCACCAACGGATTGCATCTATTAAAGAGCAGGGAGGAATTGCCGCAGTAAGCGCAACCCCCGCTGCGGCAACAAAATATGGTTCACTTGTGGCAGAAGCGGGGGCAGATTTATTTTTTATCCAGGCTACGGTCGTATCTACCTCCCACCAAGCTCCAGAGACAATGGCTCCTCTTAACTTGCCAGAGTTTTGTCAAGCTATGCCAATGCCTGTGGTTATGGGCAATTGTGTAACTTATGAAGTGACGTTACATCTTATGCGGGCTGGAGCTGCAGCGGTAATGGTTGGCATAGGTCCAGGGGCAGCTTGCACATCCCGTGGGGTTTTAGGGGTGGGAGTACCCCAAGCAACTGCGATCGCCGATTGTGCCGCAGCCCGGGAAGACTTCTTTCACCAAACTGGACACTATGTTCCGGTAATTGCTGATGGTGGTCTCATTACAGGTGGTGATATCTGCAAATGTATAGCTTGTGGTGCTGATGCGGTTATGATTGGGTCTCCCTTTGCCCGAGCCGAAGAAGCCCCTGGTCAGGGTTATCACTGGGGTATGGCAACCCCAAGCCCAGTGCTTCCCAGGGGAACCCGGATACGAGTGGGAACAACAGGAACGGTGGAACAAATTTTACGAGGTCCAGCCCGGTTGGATGATGGCACCCATAATTTACTGGGTGCACTAAAGACTAGTATGGGCACTTTGGGTGCAAAAGACATTCGGGAAATGCAGCAGGTGAAGCTGGTGATCGCCCCCTCCTTACTTACGGAGGGAAAGGTTTATCAAAAGGCACAACAACTGGGAATGGGCAAATAGTTATCAATCAGGTAATGTACTCATTTCACCCAAATCCAATACCTTTGCCAGCATGGTTTCATCCATCAACTTCTGTTCTAATACAATATTCCGCAGAGTTTTGTGGGATTCCAATGATTCTTTGGCAACCATGGCAGCATTGAGATAACCAATGTGGGGATTCAATGCTGTCACTAGAGCTAGACTTCCTTCAGCATAGGCATAACAGCGTTCATCCATCGCAGTGATACCGGTTAAACATTGGTCAGTCAGAGCGGTGATGGCATTGCCAGAAATTTCAATACTATGGATCAGATTATGGGCAATTAAAGGCATCATGACGTTCAGCTCTAATTGTCCTGCTTGAGCAGCGAGAAGGACGGCAGTATCATATCCCATGACCTGAAAACAAACCATGGAGATCATTTCAGCCATAACCGGATTGTATTTACCCGGCATAATTGAAGAGCCTGGTTGTACCGGGGGTAATTGAATTTCTTTTAATCCTGTTTTGGGTCCAGAGTCCATTAACCGTAGGTCATGGGAAATTTTAATGCAGTCTTGGGCAAGGTTGCGTAATGTACCAGACAGGGAGACAAAGGGTGCCATACTTTGCATGGCAGCCATGAGATGAGGCGCTGTCCGTAGGGGTTGACCAGTAAGTTCACTTAATTTTAGGGTTACCTGTGGGCGATACTGGGGATGAGTATTTATTCCAGTTCCCACGGCACTGCCCCCTAATCCTAGAATCATCAATTCCTGGGCAGCGGATTGCAAACGGTGTAAATGATCGGTGAAAATATAAGCCCAAGCACGGAACCCCTCCCCCAGTCGGACTGGAACAGCATCTTGCAAATGGGTTCGACCAGACTTGATCACATGATGAAATTCAACTGCTTTTTGATTCAGGATGGCGATCGCATTGGATAAAGCTGGATACAAAGTATGTTCCAATGCCAGCAATCCACCAATTCGGATGGCAGTGGGAATAACGTCATTGGTGGATTGACCATAATTAACATGATCGTTTGGGTTCACCCGCCCATAATTTCCTTTTTCATCCCCGAGTAATTCTAAAGCTCGATTTGCCAGTACTTCGTTTACATTCATGTGATGGGAGGTACCAGCCCCTGCTTGGTAAATATCAACCACAAATTGGTCACGCAATTGACCCCCAAGGATTTCATCCGCCGCTTGAACAATCGCCTGACTAATATCTTCAGGAATACACTTTAATTGACCATTGGTCCAGGCAGCCGCTTTTTTAATTAGAAGGCAGGCATCAATATAAGTAGCCAAAGGGCGTAATCCACTAATTGGAAAATTTTCAGTGGCACGCAAGGTTTGGATCCCATAATAGGCATTTAAGGGAATTTGCCGTTCCCCCATGGAATCTGATTCAATCCGAAAGGTTAATGGTTGATTCATACACCAATACAGCACGTCAAACCCAACTTGATATAATACTATTATTCCATATGGAAGAACATCTAGGAGTCAACACGATGAACCCAATTAGCATCAGGAACGCCGCCATATCCACAGCCCGGGATATTTTCGATGACCCTGATGGTTACGTGGTCTTAGACACCGAAACCAGTGGGTTTGGGTCCCTGGCTGAGATTCTAGAACTGGCTATTCTCAGTCCTACTGGGGAAACCCTGTTTCATCAGTACTTTCAGCCTAAGCATGCGATCAGCCCCAGTGCCCTAGCTGTTCATGGGTTGTCTGTAGACTTGCTGGAACAGAAGGGGGCGATCCCATGGGAAACCGCCCACGGTAGCATTCTGGATCTACTGGAAGGTAGGATTATCCTCGCCTATAACAGCCGTTTTGACCTGGCCATGTTGGAGGGAACAGCGGCTTTGAACGGATTGGAATTTCCAGAGATTGAAGATATTTGCATCATGCGGCTTCACCAGCGATTTACGGGCAGTCCCAAACCGCAAGCATTGCAGGGTGACCATTCCGCCATTGGAGACTGCCTAGCCACCATTGCCTGCCTAGAGCAAATCGCCCAGGCAGACCTACAGCATGACCCTGATATCCTAAACCTGGATAACCTGGATGATTTAATTAAAGCTACGACCTTGATAGAGGAGCTGAGTGCCCAGATCAAGCCCCTAGAGTCCCAGCTTAAGGAATTGAGGGAGCAGGTGACTCAATACCTTGCAGATAGGGATTTGCAGGAAGTGCCAGTGGGAGGTGGAAAGAAGTTGAAGCTTTACTCAGG
>CAIUCS010000009.1 GCA_903897715.1 uncultured Synechococcales cyanobacterium | reverse complement strand
TAAAAAAGAGGGTAATTCAATGAAAGGTTACACGACTGAGCAATTAGTTGAAATAGTAATCAAAGAGCAATCTGCTTGCTTAAAAGGCGATCGACTGAACTTACATATGGAGGTGGGTTCCCCTTTCATTGATCGTTTCATTTCCACCGAGGGCATGCAACAGTTTGCTGCATATCAAGACTTTCGTAGATTAATCCATGACTATCAACGACAGCATCAAGTTTCTGGCATCGTATGGCATACCATGAGCTTCAGAACTACTGATTTGCATTATCCCCAAATTCATGATCAGTTGATTGCCATCGATGGGGATCTTGAGATACTGTATCGTGCTAAATCAAGGGTATTAGACTTTTGGTACCAATCAACTCAAGATATGGAGCTATCTCTTTTGATAGACCACGGTAAACAATACCGTTTAATTCATCATGAGGATGTCCATGCCATTGTTCAAGGATCAGATTGGGCAACATTGTTTAAGCCTGAAAACTCAAACTATCCCTCTCGTAGTAGATCTGGTCTGGAGTTGATTTTACAGTTAGGATGGGGGTTACCTAAGGAATGGAGCCACTGCCATGGGTCTGGGTTTAGAAATGAGTTATTACATGCAGTGGAAATTCACGGAAACTCTTAAACTTGGTTTGGTTAGATTCAATCCATTAGCATGGATGCATCGAGGATGTGGTCATACAATTAATTTCAAAATCGTCATCTTTTCAAAGAATTGAGCAACATTCAGAAGAAAAGTTCAAATCATAGAATATTAGCGGCAGTCTGGTCAAAATATCTTAAGATTGTTGTAAGGATTTAAATATCCCATCGCTGAATAGAAATACTAGGAGGACTGTGCTATGGCGCTCGTACCACTCCGGCTGCTACTTGATCACGCGGCTGAATACGGTTACGGCATTCCTGCTTACAATGTGAATAACATGGAGCAGATTCAATCAATTTTACAAGCTGCCCACGAAACCGACAGCCCAGTGATTCTTCAGGCATCCCGGGGCGCTCGTACCTATGCTGGTGAAAACTTCCTCCGTCATTTAATTTTGGCGGCTGTAGAAACCTACCCCCACATTCCAATTACCATGCACCAAGACCATGGTAATGCCCCTTCCACTTGCTACTCTGCCATTAAAAATGGATTTACGAGTGTAATGATGGATGGATCTCTGGAAGCTGATGCTAAATCCCCAGCGACCTATGACTATAATGTGGCGGTTACCAAGGAAGTAGTCACAGTTGCCCATGCCATTGGAGTCAGTGTGGAGGGGGAATTAGGGTGCTTAGGTTCCCTGGAAACCGGTATGGGTGACAAGGAAGATGGTCATGGGTTTGAAGGTAAATTGTCCCATGATCAATTATTAACTGATCCAGACCAAGCTGTTGATTTTGTCGAAAGAACCCAGGTAGATGCTCTGGCTGTAGCAATTGGAACCAGTCATGGTGCCTATAAATTTACCCGCAAGCCTACAGGGGAAATTTTGGCAATTAGCCGCATTGAAGAAATTCACCGTCGTCTTCCCAATACCCATTTGGTGATGCATGGCTCTTCCTCTGTTCCCCAAGAATACTTAGAACAGATCAATCAATATGGCGGTCAAATCCGGGAAACCTATGGAGTTCCGGTGGAAGAGATCCAAAAGGGGATTAAGAGTGGGGTGCGTAAGGTGAATATTGATACCGACTGCAGATTGGCAATCACGGCTGCCGTACGGAAAGCCCTTGCTGAAAAGCCATCTGAATTTGACCCCCGCTACTTCCTGAAGCCTTCGATCAAATTGATGAAGGAAGTTTGTGCGGCTCGTTACCAAGAGTTTTGGACTGCTGGTAATGCTAGTAAAATCAAGCAACTTAGCTTGGAAGAGTATGCGGCTAAGTATGCTAAGGGAGACTTGACACAGGTCGCTCGTACAGCTGCTTTAGTTGGATAGGATTGCTCAGTTGACAGGGTTGGGTGGATTGTCCATATCAACCCTGTGGATCTAGATTAATCCAATAAAAACCTATGAATTGCCACCGCTACCCCGTCTTTGGTGACATCAGGGGCAACCCACTGGGCGATCGCCTTAACAGGGTCGGGGGCATCCCCCATAGCAACACCGATTCCAGCGTAGTTGAGCATTTCCACATCATTAAAATTGTCTCCCACTGCCATTACCTCATCAGCAGTCAGCCCCACTACTTCTTCAGCCAGATATCGTACTGCATTCCCTTTATTCACGGCAGGATGGGTGGCTTCAACAAAGGTACTAACGGAACGGGTCAGGTATAGGTCATTGGGGGTATATTTTTCACGTAAAAACTGATAAAGGGTTTGAATGAGATGGCTGTCATCACATAGTGCTAATAGTTTAGTAGGTTCAGACTGCAACACACTGCGTAAATCCCCCACTACAGTAGCTTGAACTGCCGAACGGCTTATGTAATCAACTGTTTCTCGGCTTAACTGACGGACATAAAGTTCATCTTCAATATAACAGTGGATGGATATTGCCTGGAATTCAGGTCGTTCCAAGTCATCTAATAAACGTAACGCCATGGATTGGTTCACAGACCAATGTCCATACACTTTGCTCGTTCTAGGATCCTTAATTAATGCCCCTTGATATGTGATTAATGGCAAGGTACATCCTAACTCTCGATGAAAACGTACCGCTGATTGGTACATGCGTCCGGTGGCGATGGTGACTTGAATACCCTTGGACAGGACACAACTCACCGCAGCTTTAACGGGTTCTCGGATCTCATTGCCGGAACCAGCAATGGTGCCATCAATATCCAGTACTAAAAGTTGTATGGCTTGATTAGGGGAAGAGTGGGATGGAGGCGTGGACATAGGGAAGGTTTGAGGCTGGATAATAGACTTTGAAAACTGGACAATGGGGGCTATTTTTGATTAGTGTAATATACCACCGCCTTTTGGGATGGTAGCCCATTCAAAAAATACCTTTCACCCCTAGTCAGACCAATGCTTCCCATGGGTTTCGTGTTCTTAGGAGGGCTCAAAGGGTACTATCCCCCTTCTATGGGCTAAACTAAAACATACCCTTCATACTTGATTTTCATGTCTTATCCAGATTTAACCACCCTACTGAATAATGTCAACATAGTTCTCATCGGGATGATGGGTGCAGGTAAAACCACCATCGGCAAACTTCTCTCTGATCAACTAGGATATCGTTTTTTAGATACGGATGCAGTGATTGAAAAAGCACTGGGACAATCTATTTATAAGCTATTTAATGAAATTGGCGAGGGTCAATTTCGACGGATTGAAACTCAGGTTATAGCCCAATTGTCAGCCCACACCCGATTAACCATTGCAACTGGAGGCGGAATAGTGGTTACGCCGGAAAACTGGAGTTACCTTCACCATGGAGTGGTAGTCTGGCTAGATGTACCCCTGCCCCAGTTATGGGAGCGTCTACAGCGGTCAGAACGGACAAAACCTAGTCGTCCTTTATTAAAGGGAAAGGATTGGCAGCAACAAGTACGGAAATTGTTGGAAGAACGGGCTCCCCTTTATGCCCAAGCTGATGTCCGGGTTGGGGTTACCCCACAAGATACACCCGATAAGGTTCTAAACAAGGTAATAACAGGAGTCTCCACTTTAATCCAGTCAACCCTTGACGAACGAAAGGGAGAATATTCACGAAACGAAAAAGGAAACCTTGAACCAGATCCCATCTGTCCACAAGATGCCTGCCCTGAGTAATTCCATCTTTCTCTTTCTCCAAACCCAATTCCACAGCAAAAAGCAGTTTATAGCTGATTGTTACGCCAAGGTTTTTTATATTCAACCATTGACACCATTGATAGGGATAGTTTGGGGGACGCATAGCCCCCAACTTTGCCAACTAAATCAATGGCTTAAGGGAAGACGGTAATTTCCGCTGAGAAATGGGAGGCATAAAACTACCATTAAAAATCTGATTAACGGGCGGGGTTGGTACACCAAAATCTTCAGCAACATCTTTGATGGTTAGCTCTAAACGCTTTAAATCAACCCCTCCAATGCCCACCTTAGGAACCTCAGGAGTCAAAAATAAGCGTTGTAACGCCAGACGCAACCTAAATTTCTCCACTTCCTTATCCATGAGAGCGCCGCCAGCTTTCAGTACGCTTTCTAACCCAGTATTCGGGTCTTTCAGCATTTCCTGTTGCCCCTTGATGTAAGCCCGGAGAAACCCTCTTACCACTTGGGGGTTTTGGCGCAAAAACGATTCTTTAACAATAATTGCGTTGCCATATAAATTTAATCCATGATCCGTGTAATAAAACACATTAAGGTCTTTGGGAGGGATACCCAACTTATTTAAAGATGGAATAATCGTTGTAGAAAAGCCACTAATCGCATCAACATCTCCCTTAACCAAGAAAGTTTCTCTCAGCCTGGGTTCCATGGTCAACCATTCTACAGAATTTGCCGGAATCCCAATGGATGCGGCAAAGGGTCGCCATAGTCTGCGGGGCGCATCCCCCGCCGGAGCTCCGATTTTTTTCCCTTTTAAAAGTTTGGGAGAAACAATATTACTTTTACGCAATGTCACAATTGAAAAGGGTGCCTTGTTGTAGGGAACTGCAACTGCAATAAGGCGATCATTAGGGTTCTTATGGTTAAATTCAATCATGGAGTACATATCTCCAAAACCAAACTGAAACTGACCGCTGGCGACTTTTGCTAACGTGTCAGCCGAACCAAACCCCCTTTCCCAGGTTACATCTAACCCTTCAGATGCAAAAAACCCCTTTTCAATTCCCATAATCAGTCCGGCGTTATCCCCCTGTAATAACCAAGAAGGATTAACTTTAATCGCTTTTCGGGTAGTTGATTGGGCTTGGGCTGACTGTTGGGGCTGACTGACTAATGGACTTGATACTTCTAACCCCCATAGGGATAGGGACGCAACTGAGAGTAAAAGTACATGTTTTAACCAACGTTGTTTCATAAATCCCTTTGAAAGATGTGAAATAAGCAATACGTCTTAGCATGGAAGAAAACCCTTGACTTTTTTGTGTACTCCAATACAAAATCCCGTATTCTTACAGTAAACGAAGGGGCTAAGTTGATTAAATCACTATGACCATTCCAGGTTGATTACCGTAAAACATCCCCCATATACCTCCCCCATATCCGTGCAGCTTCAGCACCGGCTCCTAAGGTTGATCGATTTTCATCATTACCCAGCCAAATTCCGGTCACTAATTTATTTGAAGGAACATAGCCAACAAACCACAAATCTACCCCATTATTGGTTGTGCCTGTTTTCCCTGCTTCTCCCCTTCCGATGAATGCACTATTTCCTGTTCCTGCCTGGATTACCCCTTGCAATAGGGTTGTCATGGTATCAGCCACTGGAGCTGGAATGGCGGGAATATTACTTTCTGAAGATTGGTTGAAATCATAGATGACTCGACAGGTTTTGGGTTGCTGAAAGTTGGTACAATCATTTCTGTCGATAATTCGTTGAATGGCGTGGGGTCGATTAAATCGTCCTTGGTTGGCAAACACACCATAGGCTCCTGCCATTTCCAATAATGTAACTTCACTTTGCCCTAGAACCAACCCTGGAACAGACTGTAGTTGGGAACGAACCCCCATCTTACGAGCCAGTTTGATTACCTTGGGTAAACCTACTTCTTGGGCAATACGGAGTGCCACCGTATTATCGGATCGTGCTAAGGCTTGGTACATGTCTTCATTACGGGTAGGATTGCACCCTGCAAAAAACTGCCCTGACCAGTTTAAATCTCCACAAGAATAGGTTGTGCTTGGAGAAATACCCTCAATTAAAGCGGCGGCATAGGTAAATACCTTGAACGTAGAACCAGGCTGCCTTACCGCCTGAGTTGCTCGGTTGTACTGACTTTGTTGAAAGGCTACCCCCCCAACCAAGGCACGAATTTCCCCTGTATTGGCATCTACCGTGGCGATCGCCCCCTGGGAAAAACCTTGAACTGCCCCCTGCTCATTGACTGCGGTCAATAAATTAGACTCTGCCTTAGCCTGCATCCCCAGGTCTAATCCCGTTTGAACAATAAAATTTCCTTCACGGGCTAAATCAGAACCCAAGAGTTGATCGAGTTCTAGAAAGACATATTCATGAAAGTAAGGTGCTTTGGTACTCTGTAACTGTTCTCTGGCTTTGGGGCTGAGTTCAATCCGCGATCGCCTTGCCCGTTGCGCTTCCTCCTGACTAACCAAACCCAATTCCCCCATCCGATTCAGAACCCGGTCACGATATTCCACCGCATACTGATAATCTCGAACGGGATTAAACCGATTAGGAGCGGGTAAAATACCCACTAATGTGGCTGCTTCAGACAAAGTCAAGTCCTTGGCTGATTTATCAAAGTAAAATCGGCTTGCATCCTCAAATCCATAATGATCTCGTCCTAGGAAAACCTGATTTAGGTAGGTCAACATTAAAAAATCTTTACTGTAAGATGCCTCCAGTTTCAAAGCAACCACCATTTCCTTCAATTTTCGACCCAGGGAGTCTTCCTTACCCACATATTCACGGAAAAGGCTGCGGGCTAATTGTTGGGTGATGGTACTGGCTCCTTCTCGGATTTCTCCCCCTTGTAAATTTGCGATGAATGCCCGTAACATCCCTAGGGGATCAACTCCTAAATGCCAGTAATAACGACTATCTTCTGATGCAATGACTGCCTTAGGTAAAGTAGCAGAAAAATCAATGAGTCGTTTTAACTCTCGATGGGTTTCATTGGTGGGGGGCACTAATGGCGTTTGTCCATCCCGGGCAAAAACGACTACGGGTCCCTGGATGGCAATGGGTAAGGGGTTGACTGAAAATCGATTCCACTCCAACCCCAACCAAAGAGTGACTAGGCTCACCAATGCAACCATCCCGTAGATGCCATACCGCCCAACCCGGACGAATAATGGGGGTGGATCGCTAAATCGCAACCTGACCACCGATGCCAGTTCTGGTGGACCTAACGTGATGACGTCATTATGATACAAAGGTGTTTCTTGAATGCGGCGGTTCTGGCGATATAACCCATTGGTGGATTTTTCATCTCGAATCACAAACCGGGAACCACGACGACGGTCACGGGACAGGGATAGATGAACCTGGCTGACCAATGGACTTGGCACCACAATATCGCATGACTTGGAACTACGTCCCACAATGTAGCGATCCCCCACTAGGGGATAGTCCCCCCCTCCCTCCACAAATAACCGAGGTACCCTGGCATTGGCTTGTAATATTAGCTTGGAGAAGGGTACCTTACGGGGTGCCTGTTGAACAAATTGGGTCAGAACCTTCAGAACCGATGAAGGGGCAGATTTGTTTGGACGTGGGGATTTAGGTGGGGACATAACTAAGACCATTCAAAAACAAATAGTGCAGTTGTCAGTATTGAACTTCTGAGGAATTGACATACTCCCCAGACTAAAAGGTGCGGGGATTCTAAGTGCTGGTCCATAGAGGTTCACTTGCTACATCAAAATTAGTCATAGATAACTAATACTATAATAAAGCTACATAAAAAGCCGACCTAAAACGGCGGGGCTTTAGACCCAATTTTTCGATAAAATTGAATTGTCCCAATCATCAAGGAAAAGTCTGAACCGCCCCCGCAAACTGATAGGATATAAATCAATTTAACCAGTAGGTTCCTTGTTGGCGTCGTGCAGTCGGTCAGGAACTGTTGATGGGGTTTAACCCAATCCCTCAATGAACACCATGGCTCTTCGGAAGGGAATACAATGATCATCAAAGGTGGACGACCCATTTTAACAGGTGGATTGGGGTTAACCTTGGGGGTTGCAGTTTTGGATGGATTACATCATTTCCCCATTACTCCAATCATCCCCATTGTGGTGGGGGTTGCTGTTGTTATTTGGTGGCAATACCGAACTGTTCCCCCTGTTCCACCCCAATTCATACCCCCCCTTTCTAAAGTAAGCCGCGATGAAGTTGAAGGACAACTGACCCAAGTGGAAGGGGCGATCGCCCAGTTGGAAAAAGAACTAATGAGTTACTTTCCATCCCCCACCACTAACCAACACCCCCAACCTGCCCTCACCTCAACCTGGCAATCCCTTCATCTGTCCACCCTAGCCAGTCGGAATCGCCTCACCTATCTCACCCAAGAATTAGACCGAACCACCCTACACTTAGCCATAGTCGGAGGACAAGGAGTCGGGAAATCCACCATCGCTGCCCACTTACGAAACCATTCTTTTCCCTATCCCATCACCATCCATGAACATGCTCCCCTTCATGGGGCTACCATGGACTTGTCAGCCACTGAGCAGCAGCTACAACAACTCCTCATCAAGGCAGACCTAACCCTATTTACGGTGAATGGTGACCTAACCCAGTCAGAATTGGGTTCCCTTCAACAATTAGTAACTGCCCACCAAACCGTCATGGTTGTCTTCAACCAGTGTGACCATTACCTACCCCAACAACAAGCCAGTTTACGTCAGCAATTATGCCATCGGCTCCCCTGGTTAGATGGGGATGACGTAGTATGCATCTCCGCCAACCCCAATCCCATTAAAGTACGAAAAGTGGGGACAGACGGCAGTATCACAGAAACCACAGAACAGCCCAGTCCATCCCTTACCCCCTTAATTCAACGCTTGGAATACTGGATGAAACCCACCATCAACCCCCACGTATGGGCAACGGTGCGGCGATCCACCCAAGCATTGCACCATGAAATTCAGGGTCACCAAAATCAACTGAGACGAACCATAGCTCTTCCGTTAGTGGAACACTACCAGTGGATTGCTGCAACTGCCACCTTTCTTAATCCGGTTCCCACCATGGACCTTCTTGCCACTGGTGCCATCAACGGACAATTGGTTATGGAACTGGGATCTATCTACCAACAAACCGTATCGCCCCAGCAAGCCAAAATTGTAGTTCAGATATTTATCACCCTTATCCTTAAACTTGGATTAGTGGAACTTTCAACCCAAACCCTTGGCACCTTACTCAAAGGTCATGTCATAACCTTTGTTATTGGCGGAATAATTCAAGGAGTAAGTGCTGCCTATCTGACCCGCATCGCCGGTCTTACCTTAATTGATTACTTTGAAACCCGACAACCCCTTCCTGTTTCAGAGTCTGCCGCTCCCCTCCAACAATTGGGACAACTGCTGCAAACTGTTTTTCAAAACCATCAAGGTTCTATGTGGGGTTCATTTGCAAAACAAGGGGTATTACACCTGATTCCTTCCATTAAACAAATGGATGCAAAGGCAGTCATCTACTAAATAGTGGGTCTTTATGACAAAAAAACGATTCCCTATCCCCCTACTGAAGGGCTGGTGTAGTCAACTTCTGGAGTACAGCCATGGTTTAATGCAAGGAAGAACCAGAAGCATTGGGTTGCAGATTCATCAATGGTGGAATACACTTCCCTCTTCAACTCGATCTAGCCTTGTTGGGGTAGGGATGGTCTTCACCCTCAGCGTTGGTATTCGTTTACTACCCTATGGTATTCCCATCCATTCCTCTGATATCCCCCCAGTCAGTAGTTCCATTGAATTTCGCGATCGCCATAATTTACCATTGGGAATCCTCTTAAACCAACATCAAAGCGATACCATGCCCGTCTCCATCACCCAGGTTTCCCCATACTTTATCCAGTCCATGGTAGCGGCAGAAGATCAACGGTTTTATCAACATCGTTCAGTGGACCTATGGGCGATGGCTCGAGCCATTATGCAAAACCTGCGTTCCGGATATGTTATCAGTGGAGCCTCCACCATCACCATGCAACTAGCCCGTATGATCCATCCCCGTCCAAATAATGGGGTGGGTAAATTACAGGAAATATGGATGGCATGGCGATTAGAAGCAGGTATGACCAAGACAGCCATATTGGAGGCTTATTTTAACCGACTACCCATGGGCGGAAATATCTATGGTATTGAAGCCGCCGCTCGGGTTTATTTTGGGGTATCAGCAAAGGATTTGACTATGGCTCAAGCTAGTTTATTAGCTGCATTACCCAACGACCCAACCCACCTCAATCCCTATGACCATTGGGAACTCTTGCGGGATCGCCAGGCTTATGTCCTTGACCGTCTGGTTGCAAGTGGACATCTTAGTCTCCATCAGTCCCACCAGGTTTTCAATCAAACCCTATCGTTACAAACTCGTCAACAGGGCATTTTTGCCGCCCCCCATTTTTTATTTTGGCTGAGGAATCGGTTGGCAAAAAACCCCATGACCCAGTCAATCTCTCGTGTCCAAACCACCCTAGACCTATCCCTACAGCGGTTTGTAGAAACCCAGGTTCTACAAATCACCCGTGCCCTCACATCCCATAATGTCCACCATGGAGCGGCATTAGTGGTGGATAATCATCGTGGAGAAGTGTTGGCTTATGTGGGTTCACCAGATTACTTTGCCGTGGATGAATTGGGACGGAATGATGGAGTTCAAGCCTTGCGCCAACCGGGATCTACCCTAAAACCATTCCTATACCAAGGGGCATTGGAACAGAAGATGATCCGTCCCAGTAGTATTCTAGAGGACAGACCAATCCATTACCCCCTGCCTGGAGCCATGGTCTATAGCCCTGTTGATTATGATGAAACCCACCAGGGTTCCGTCAGGGTAAGGGCGGCTTTAGCCAATTCCCTAAACATTCCATCCGTAAAATTGTTGGAACGGTTAAGTGTTCCTTTTTTTCTAGAACGGTTACATCAATTGGGATTTACCCATCTGAATCAATCTGCTGATTATTATGGACTAGGGTTAACCCTGGGTAGTGGGGAAATCAGCCTGTGGGAGTTAACCCAAGCTTACCTTACCCTTGCTCGTCAGGGGAATTCTCTCCCTCTTACCCCCTTACTGTCCCCATCCATTGGTGTTACCAGCCTACCCAAATTCCCTCCTTCTCCCACGTGGCTTTTGATCACCGATATGCTGAGCGATCGCCATGCCCGTGCCCAAAGTTTTGGTGTGGAATCGGTATTGAATTTACCATTTCCCGTTGCGGTAAAAACTGGAACATCTTCCAATTTTCGGGATACCTGGACAGTGGGGTATACCCAAGATTATACGGTAGCCACCTGGGTGGGTAACTTTAACGGTGACTCCATGGGTAAAGTGACTGGGGTGACTGGCGCTGCCCCCCTCTGGAGTCGTATCATGTTGCGTCTCCATGAGTCAAGGGAACCCCAACCATTTCCACCCCCACCAGGTTTGGTAAAACGTCCTATTTGTGCCACCACCGGCGGCTCACCCCATCCTGGTTGTGCAACAGTACAGGAGTATTTTTACCCGGAAGATACTACTTGGATTCAGCAAGGGGGAAGGGGGGGAGACGATGGTGTTCATGGATCGGCTTTGAGGATCACTTACCCGAAACACCAGGATGTTTTTGTGATCGATGGCACTTCTCCTCCATCCAGTTTGCAATTTCAAGTGGTTGGCTCTCCCCAAAAACTAATTGAATGGTGGCTGAATGGAAAACGGTTACAGTCAGATGGAAAATCCACCTATTCCTGGGTGGCTCAGGTAGGGGAGTGGATACTACAAGTGAAGTCTGCCCAAGGGACGGATGAAGTTCGGTTTAGGGTATATGGGAAGGCGTTGTCCAGACCAAACCGAGGGTTTTCAAGGGTTGAAACCAACCCTTGAATTATTAAAACCATCCTTGTTGACTCTAAGTTTCACCAGCATGATAAGAACTGCGGACTAATGGTCCAGACCGAATATGATGGAAGCCAAGACGACGAGCCATCGCCCCTAGTTGATGGAATTCGTCTGGGGTCCAATATTTTTGGACGGGTAATTGATCCAAGGAAGGACGAAGGTATTGACCAATGGTGAGGCGATCGCAACCCACCTGTCTTAGATCCTGTAATGTTTCTTCAATCTCCTCCACGGTTTCTCCATGACCTACCATGAGCCCGGACTTGGTGGGAAGATTGGGGTTGATTTCCTTTACCACTTTTAACATCCGTAATGACCGTTCATATCTTGCTCCCCGACGCACCACCCCCTGTAGACGGGCAACGGTTTCAATATTATGGTTATAACAGGATGGGTTAGCTCCAACCACAGTGGCAATGCGATGAACTTGGGCATTGGCTGCTGCTTCAGCAGATGCCAATCCACCCCAAAAATCTGGGGTTAATACCTCTATCTGGGTTTGGGGATTATACAAGCGGATAGCGGTGATGGTTTGAACAAACCAGCCAGCCCCATGATCTAGTAAATCATCCCTGGTGACTGAAGTGAGTACCACATAATTTAAACCCAGTATTTGTACTGATTCTGCCACTTTCTCAGGCTCTAAAGGATCAAGGGGTTGGGGCGCATGACCCTTATCAACCTGACAAAATGCACAGGCACGGGTGCATACTGGACCCATTAATAAAAAGGTTGCAGTGCGATTTGCATAACACTCCCCTCGATTGGGACATCGACCCTCTTCACAAATGGTATGGATACCACGACCTTTGATCAGGCGATGCACTGTGGATAGGTCGCTGGCATTTCCGATGGGGCGACGAACCCAGGGGGGTAGGGGTTCAACCAAGGATGGTTTTGGGGTCATGGGGTATGGGATTTTTGGTTGTGGCTTGACTGAATGAAGGTATGATTTATTGTAATCATTTCCCATTCAATTAAAATGTATATTCTTTTAGTTGATGATGAAACAGAACTAACCACACCCCTAAAAGTTGCATTAATCCGGGAAGGATATGGGGTAGATGTGGCAACCAACGGAGCAGAAGGGCAAATGCTAGCTGGTCATCGTACTTATGATCTATTAATTCTAGACTGGATGTTGCCCCCACCCACCGGAATTGAAATTTGCCGTCAATTACGTCAACAGGGAAAAACGACCCCGGTATTATTTCTAACCGCCAAAGATACCTTAACTGATCGGGTTCTGGGTTTGGATGCAGGGGGGGATGACTATGTTGTGAAACCCTTTGAATTGCAAGAATTACTGGCACGAATTCGTGCATTGTTACGGCGATCGTCCCCATCCATCAATCCGGTGCCAACTGTTTTTTTAGAGGTGGATGATTTACAGTTAGATTTGGAGAATCAAATTGCTTACCGGATGGGACACGAAATTGAGCTGTCCGAAAAGGAATGTCAATTACTTGCTTATTTAATGGGTCATCCTAAACAACTTCTAAGCCATGAAGAAATTCATCAATTTTTGTGGGGAGGTCATGAACGACCTAGTAGTAATGTGTTGGCAGCTCAGATTCGGTTGTTACGGCGGAAAATTGAAGGAAAAGGGGGACCCGTTCTCATCCACACTATCTATGGCAAAGGGTATCGATTTGGACAAGGGCTTCCTTAAATTTGTCGTCATTGGGTGGAATATACCCTCCTCCAGCTCTAAAGTATTATGGATTACCTGGGTTTGACCCAAGTTCATGACCAAAAACAGACCATCTCCGTAATTTATGGGTTAGAGAACCCAGGGATGTCCTACGTTATTGAAACCCAGCTCGACCAACTCCTTTTAGAGCTACTCTAAACCTGCGGCGATTCCCAAGCCAACTAAACTTTGGAAGGTGTTTCTTCGGTCAACTAGGATCATTTCCTTAATTACCCTACTAAGAGAGGGAGAATCAAAGATTTTTTCAATGGCTTAGTATAGATTAATACAGAAAATAAAGCTTCAAAATTACACAGTTTAGACATAAGTAATTCTGGATTGAAATATGGTTGTCTTAAGCCCAAATCTTTCTTCAGGGATTTCCCCCCAGATTAACAACTTTCAATTGAATTGTCCATGCGGTGG
>CAIUCS010000008.1 GCA_903897715.1 uncultured Synechococcales cyanobacterium | reverse complement strand
GAGTAGGATGAACATTTAACTGACTGTAGCGGATTTCGTCGAGATGAGGGACGACTAGGAGGGTCGTAAATCATCTCAAAATAAGGCTTACATCGTCTACAGGGGCTCTCATTATGGTGGATTCCGCTATACCCATTTATCTCGGTACTCTGGAATTAGAGGAAATGAACAGTGAATTCGTTAATACCCCTAGATGGCAATAGTTTTTAATGGATTGGGCTGTTCAGCAATAACCAATGATGAAAAGGGATTAAAAAGTTGTTAGCGAATCCGACCCATGGATTATAAGTGACGAGGAAGTCACCCAGACCCCATGATCAACTCAGCGACCTTTACCGCCTATGAAGTAGGCGATGAGAACTTAGGGGATCTGCTGTTGGAGCCCGTCCACTGTGGCGGCAGTCGCTCCGAGTCACCCACAACGCCAGCCACAAGCAGAGTAAAGAAGAACACACCCACCACTGAGGCATTGGTTTCTGAAAGATTTGACCATCAATATAGTCACTGGTAGGTTTAGTTTCTGGTAAAGCCAAAAACTCCTCGATTGATAAGTTATTTGGGTTTGACGATCCAGTTCGCTCTACTTTTTTATGGTGATCTGGTGCGATCGCCATCGCCTAAACCTCCATAAGTCTCAGAAAGCTCCTTACGCACCATACACTTAAATATCAATCAAGAAGCGTTCTCCACTCATTTTTTTGATCGTAACGTTTCCCCACTAGGGCATTCCCTGATTAGCTTCAGTGGGAAAAACTACCAATCTCAAGACCGATAAAACCAAGATAATAAAGAACAGTACCAATCCAATTGCACAGGCATAACTCATTTCCAAGTCTTGAAATGCTTGTTCATACACATAATAAACAATTGTTTTAGAACTATTGAGGGGTCCCCCCTGGGTCATAACAAATACTTCTTCAAATACTTTAGTCGCTGAAATGGCAGATATCACTGCAACCAAAACCATATATGGACGCATTAACGGCACTGTAATGTCCCAATGTTTTCTCCATCGATCCGACCCATCAATTGCCGCTGCTTCGTATAGTTCATTGGGTATGGCTTGTAAGCCCGCTAAATAAATCACCATGTAGTATCCCAGTCCTTTCCAAATTGTAACGACCATTACACTAAATAGGGCAAGGTGGGGACTGGTGAGCCATGGAATATTGGGGAGGGATAGGGACACGGGCAGTACCTGACCTAATCCAGTTATAAGTTGATTCAGTAGTCCATTTTCGGCATATAACCAACGCCATGCAATCCCTGCCACTACCATGGAAATGATTACGGGGGTATAGTAAGCAGCGCGAAAGCTGGTGATTCCCGGCAGGGGACGGTTAACTAAAATCGCCAAACCCAAGGGAATGGTTACTAGGATAGGAACCACTCCCACAAGATAGATGAAGGTATTCCCCATCGTCAACCAAAATACCTGGTCTGCCCACAACCTGCGAAGGTTAAATAATCCTACCCACTGCGGGGCAGTAGTCAGGTCTACTGCATCATAACGGGTGAAACTCAGGTAAAATGCTTGGAAAGCCGGCCAAAAAACTGTTAATCCTAATGCCACTAGGGCGGGAAGTAAGAATAAGTAGGGGGTAAGGCTGGTTATAATTAAATGACGACTTGAAAGAAACCGGGTTTGATTTATGGATTGACCAATAGTTATGGGGTGGTGTTCGCCAGTGGGCATAATTGATTTGGACTCCTAAAACTTAGACCGACATAAACAACGAAGTAGATGATTATCATTTATATTGACACATACCGATCACAACCCAAATTAGCAACAGGTGACCCTAATTCATCGATTTAAGTCGGGGACTTTTCCCTTTTTATTCAGTGTAGTGGTGGCCATCACCCTGCTCATCACTGCTTGTCAGCCCAACTCTACCTCCATTTCCCATCCAAGCACCAGTTCAGATACGGTCATTCGGTTAACCCTTTGGCATGGTATTAACCCGCCCGCCAACCGAGAAGTATTTGATCGGTTAGTGGATCGATTCAATCACAACCATCCCAATATTCACGTCCAGTCTATTTTTGCTGGAGATTTAGACCAGCAATTACCCAAAATTCTCACGGCTGTTATTGGGAATATTCCCCCCGACCTGTTAGTTTTTTACCCCCAAATGACGGGACAGTTCGTAGAACTTGGTGCCATCCATCCTCTGGAAAATTGGTTAGATCAGCAACCAGTTAAAAAAGAATTATTTTTGAACTTACTTGATGAATTGACTTTGGATGGGCATCTGTGGTCCGTGCCCCTTTATACCAGTAATGTGGGTATATTTTATCGTCCTGATTTATTTCAGGCTGCTGGCATTCAAGAATTACCTAAAACCTGGGATACATTCCGAGAGGTGGCGAAACAATTAACCCATGACCGCAATGGTGATGGCAAGCCTGAACAATTCGGGATTTTACTCCCCCTAGGCAAGGGTGAATGGACTGTACTAAGTTGGTTTCCATTTTTACTCAGTGCGGGGGGGCAAGTGGTTACCCATGACGTACCAAACCTTACCCATCCCGGAGCTATCACTGCATTAAGGTTTTGGCAGGATTTAATTCAAGATGGTTCTGCTCTCTTATCCGCTCCAGAACGGGGTTACGAAGAGGATGCTTTTTTAACTGGTAGGGTGGCTATGCAAATTACTGGACCTTGGACCTATATTGCTAAGTCAGATCAACCCTATGGGGTATTCCCCATACCAGTTCAGTCTCAACCTGCCACGGTAACCGGGAGTGGCAACTTATATTTAATGACCGATGATCCTCAACGACAGGCTGCTGCACACATTTTTCTGGCAGAGGTGTTGAGTGAATCGTTTCAAACGGAATGGAGCATGGGAACCGGCTTTTTACCCGTCAATCGTCTATCTGCTGAAAGTAAGGCTTATGTTCAATTTATGCAACAAAAGCCCATGCTTCAGACATTTATTGCACAAATCCCGGTGGCTCGTCCTCGTCCTATCTTAGCTGGGTACAGTCGCCTGTCAGATGCCCTAGGACGGGCAATTGAAACAGTGGTGATGCAAAAGGCATCTCCCGAGGAGGCATTACTGTCTGCTCAACAACGGTTAGACTTAATGCCCCCAGTTACCCGTCACCAGCAACCTGGAGGTTGAGTCAGTTAGGGCGAAGGGGGTCTGGAACTTTTCTGATGGAGAGCATGGGAATTAGTCGGGCTCCATCGACTAGCAATGGGCATCCGCCAACCCGTACCAAAGGCACGCCCGCTAATTTTTAATCCAGGAGGTGCTTGCCGTCGCTTAAATTCTGCTCGAGCAACTAATTGGGAGACTTGGGTCACCAAGACTGGGTCGTGTCCAGATGCGACGATATCATCAAAGGGCTGTTGTTGATGGATTAAACGGTCTAAAATGTCATCAAGAGTATCATAGGGTGGTAGGGAGTCCTGATCCAACTGGTTTGGTTTAAGTTCGGCACTGGGAGCCTTGTGGAGAATACTAACCGGAATAATGGATGAATCCCCAGACTGACTGGTGGGATGGGGGATGGGTCGTTCCAAAGAATGGGATGATTGATTTAACCACTGACAAAGGCGATAAACCCAAGTTTTTGGCACATCTGAAATCACCGCTAGCCCGCCATTCATATCCCCATAAAGGGTGCAGTACCCAACTGCCATTTCCGATTTATTTCCTGTGGAGAGTAGTAGATGCCCATATTTGTTCGCGATCGCCATTAATAAATTACCACGGATGCGAGATTGGATATTCTCCTCGGCAATGCCAAATGGAGTACCTGTAAATACGGGTTGTAATAATTGGTCATAGGATTCCATTAACCCGCTAATGGGCAGTAGCCTGGTGGCAATACCCAAATTAGTTGCCAATTCCATGGCATCTTGCACTGAGTGGTCAGAACTATAGGGGGATGGCATTAGTACACCCAACACATTGTCCGCACCCATTGCTGCTACTGCGATCGCACATACTAAAGCAGAGTCAATTCCACCGCTTAGTCCAACCACAATGTTAGTAAAATTACATTTTTGGGTATAGTCTCGCACCCCTAGCACCAAAGCAGCCCATAGTTCTGCTTCCAGGCAATTCCCCAATGGTTGAATAGAGGTATTGTGGAGGGGCATAATGTCACGAGTTTGGTTATTGAACTGTACCATGGCGAAATCAACCCCAAACCCCCTTAACCGGGTCACCACCTCCCCCTGCCGGTTTAGGGCAGTACTGTGACCATCAAAAATTAAGTCATCATTACCCCCAACCTGATTAATGTATAGGATCGGTTGATGGTAACGTTTAGAGATGTGACATAACATTGATTCCCGTAGGCTCTGTTTCCCCAATTCATAGGGAGATGCAGACAGGTTCACAATTACATCAACCCCCTGCTCTGCCAGTTCAGCCACCGGGTTGCAGGGGTAGGTGGGCTGTCCCCAAAATTCTTCATCATTCCAGAGGTCTTCACAAATCGTGACTCCAATTTTAATGGACTCAACCCCAGTGACTGCCTCCGTCCCTGACTGATGAACTCCATTCCCCTCCCATTGATGGGGAACAGATAATAGGAAGGATTGGCTATATTCCCCAGGTTCAAAGTAACGGTCTTCATCAAACACATCGTAGGTTGGTAAAAGTCGTTTATGGAAAATCTGTTTGATTGTCCCACCAGCCAACAGTGCCATACTGTTGTGCAGTAATTTTCCTCCTGTTTGGGACGACCGGGTATTAGACCATACGGTTCCCACTAAGACAGATAAATGGGGAGGTAAATTGGCGGCAAGCTGGGTGAGGGTGATTGCCATTTCTTCAATAAATTGGGGATACATTAATAAATCCCTGGGTGGATAACCACAGAGGGATAACTCCGGGGTTAATACCAAGTTAGCTTGAAGTTTTGCTGCAGTCTGAACCGTTGATAAAATATTCTGGGCATTGCCGTTTAAATCACCAACGGTGGGATTTAACTGGGCGATGGCAATTTTCAAAATCTTCCTCCAAAAAACCCTTCATCTGAGATGTAAGGAAATCTAATTTAGGTATTTTGCCATACTCTCCATCGTTTCTAGCGATTGTTTCATATCCCGTAGTCCAATGTGGTGTTGGACAGAACAACCTGGTTGACTGACAAAAGTTGTACGCCCTCACCCCCAACCCTTCTCCCAGGGGGCGAGGGGAGCCCATCCACCCCTCCGGTTCCCTCTCCCATCGGGAGAGGGCTAGGGTGAGGGCTTTCGGAGTTTTGGCTGAGAAGTTTTGTCAGTCAATCAGCAGAACAACAGAGTCCAATAATGTGGCGATTCAGTATTAAAGGTTTTCTTGTTACTAACAAAGAACGGGAACTATGGACGAACCGTTGGAGTCAGTGATAACTTAAATGTATTTCCATGAGGTATAAGTAATATGGTACAAATCGCACTCGCCCCATTGTTAGTGGGTTTACTGCTAGTCCCCTCGTTGGTACAACCATCTCACGCCGAAGGCGGGGGAAACCCCACAACTGGGTTACTTGAAAATAGGACTTTTTTATCTTTAAAATCCCATCCTTTCACTCAATTGACAAACCCCACCATGCCACCCGCCCCCTCTCAACCCAATTGGTTCGGTCAATGGTTGGACAGGGGGGCTGCTGTTTTCTGGAATCAACAATCCCTTTCCATTAGCCAGATTTATCCATCAATTCCAGATCGGATTGACCCAAATATTTTACTAGATCCATCCTATCGATTACCCCCAATTAGTCAGGTTGACGGGGTAGACCGCTATGGCAGCGACTATCGTGCCATTTCCCCCGCTACAACACCCCGTGATTGTGCATTGGCTTGTTTAAGCGATCGGGGTCGATGTCGGGCGTACACCTTCGTAAGGGCGGGTTACCAGGGTCCCCAACCCGTCTGTTACCTTAAAACCCCAGCTCCCCCGGAAACCCCTAATCCATGCTGTGTTTCAGGGGTTATTGGTTCCACAGCCCCCCTGTCTCCTACCCAAACTTCAAGGGGCTATGATTCCATTCCCGGGCGTTTTGATGGTGCGGCAGATGCCATCCTAAATAATATGAATGGCGATCCCTACCGCTACCCCTATTGGCCAGCCGGGGTACCCTTTAATGAAAGTGGATGTCAACTGGCTTGTAGTGATCCCGCTCGATTTACGTCATCGGGAACAGAATCTCGTCCCTGTGCTGCTTACACTTTCCAAAGATCATTTGGACCCAATCCCGCCGTTTGTACCACCTTTACTCGGGTTCCCCCCCAAGTCATCCCTGACAGCAATTACACGTCTGGTGTGCGTCGATTCTAGTCTTAAATGATTGCTAGGACAAAAATTACCATAATTCGTTCGTGCTAAATAATAGTAACCATAGGGGTAAAGTGACCACAAGGGTCAGGGTTCCTAGGGTCAGGGTGGTGACAGCGAAATCCCGGTCTAAATCATATAATTCAGCGATCACTACGGTAGCGAAAGCGGGGGGCATGGCTGATTGCAGAATCAAGGTTAATTGGGTTAATCCTGACAGGTTGGTTAATTTCAGCCCTATCCCTAATACCATAGGAACTAGCAACATCTTAATGATAAGACTGGTGCGGACTAACTGAACGTTTTTGATGAAGGAACGTTGACCTAGGCGCATCCCAATCAAAATCACAGACAGGGCAATACTGCCCCAACCACAGGCTAATAAAATTATATCGATGGAACGAGGGAAGGGGATGGATTGAATACTTACACTAATGCCTAAACTCCATAGGGTCGGATTTTTAATCAAATTCATGGTCAGGGGGAATAACCGGGTTACCCCGTAACCATAGTGGGTGGCTAGTAATACCCCTAGTCCGTAAGACCCAATGGTATTTCCCAAAAGGTCATAAAAAAGAATCCATCCTAAGTAATCGTGTCCAACCAAGGCGAAACAAATGGGATAGCCCAAATACCCAGTATTCCCCACCATGGATGCTAGTAGGAAACTACCGATTGTAGGATGATTGAGGGGAGTTGGGGTAAATCTCAGTCCTAGAAAATGAATCCATAGCCACCCCAGGAATAGGGCGAACCCCATTGCTCCCCATGCCACCAATGGTGCTATCCAAAGACTCTCGGTCAGGGGGGTGTGACGTAAAAAAGCAAGAATACTGACGGGAACCCCAAACCAATATAGAAACCGTCCTATGATGACCGGCGTGGATGGGGGTAGTTGGGGTTTTAATAGAAATCCGATGAATAAACCCCCGCCAAATTGAAGATAAAGATGGAGTAAGCTGGGTAGGGATGATAACATGGTTTGACAGTAAGGGAATTAGGGGGCATGATTATGTAGTTCATGGATTAACTAGTTGGATTCATGAAACAATAGGAGAGTTTATTTTATGGTTGATTTTATTATTCAAAATGTATGACTGATTTCTGCAGTAATGTCCTTATAACCATCCATTCAATCCTATGGCAGAAACCGGAGTCGATCTAGCCAATCCTCGGCAAGGACGATTAAAAACAGATGATATTCCAGTGGCTTTGAGACAACTCCCATCCACGAAGGGTCAACAGATGCAGTTCCCTTGGCTCGCTATGGTGGCAGGATTTGGTTCCATTGCCCTGGTGGGGATGGCATGGGTGGTAATGCCTTCCCAATTTAAGGAAATGATCATTACCCACCTGAACTCTACTGCGATTCAATCTGCCCAATCCCCCCAACCCTCCACTATCTCCTCCATGCCGCCAGTGCGGTTACTGGGTCATTATAAATATAAGGAAGCGCCATTGGATTCATTGGTGCCGATTGTGGCAGATGGGAGTATTAAGCTGCGTCAGGCTGCCGCAGTCCGGTTTCAGGAAATGATGGCAGCCGCTTTGGATAGTAATGTGGTGTTGGAGCCCTTATCCGGTTTTCGGTCCCGTGCTGATCAACAATATTTGTTTTTTCACGTTAAGGCTGAAAGGGGACAAACCCCCAGTGAACGGGCAGGGGTGAGTGCCCCTCCCGGATATAGTGAACATCATACTGGTTATGCAATTGATATTGGCGATGGAAATGTTCCAGCTACGAACTTAAGCCCCGATTTTGAAAATACGGCTGCTTTTAAGTGGTTAACGGAAAATGCTGCCCATTACAGTTATGAACTGTCGTTTCCCAAAAATAATCCCCAAGGGGTGAGTTATGAGCCCTGGCATTGGCGATTTGTAGGGGATTCCGATAGCCTGGAAACGTTTTATACGGCGCGATCGCCCCAATAGGGTGGAGTTTTAGTCAAATCAATCCTTTTTCAGCAAGCCATTGTCGGTTAAATAAACGAGATTGGTATCGAGTACCCGAATCACATAGGACGGTAACAATGGTGTGTCCTGGACCCATGCGATTAGCCAGACGGACGGCGGCTGCCACATTAATACCCACCGATCCCCCCATAAATAATCCATCCTTTTCCAATAATTGGTTAATAACCTGTAGGCATTCTCGGTCATCAATTTGGATGGCATCATCGGCAGGAACATCCTGCATATTAGCGGTGATCCTGCTATTCCCAATTCCTTCAGTAATTGAATTACCGGTAATGGTAATCGTTCCCGTTTTAATATAACTATATAGTCCACTTCCCATGGGGTCGGCAACGACACATTGAATAGCTGGATTCTTTTCTTTTAAGTACATGGATACCCCGGCATAGGTGCCACCAGTTCCTGTTGCAGCCACCCATCCATCCACCGTTCCATCTGTTTGGGTCCAAATTTCTGGACCTGTGGTTTCATAATGGGCAAGGCGATTTGCTAAGTTATCAAATTGATTTGCCCAGATTCCATTTTCCATTTCTGCAGCTACTCGTCCTGAAAGCCGCACATAGTTATTGGGGTCTCGATAGGGAACCTGCGGAACCGGTCTGACTTCTGCTCCCAATGTGCGTAACAAGTCCATTTTCTCCTGGGATTGGGTTTCAGGAATAATAATCAAACACTGATACCCTTTTGCGTTGCAAATGTGGGCTAAACCAATTCCAGTATTACCCGCAGTCCCTTCTACCACAGTTCCGCCAGCTTTTAGCAATCCCCGATTTTCAGCATCCTGAATAATGTAGAGTGCCGCCCGGTCCTTAACAGAGCCACCAGGGTTTAGGAATTCTGCCTTGCCCAGGATTTCACAGCCCGTTTGTTCACTAAAGCTATTTAAACGAATTAAGGGAGTATTGCCAATGGTGTCAATGAAGCCGTGCTTGATGTCCATTATGTTCTGTTGTCAGGGGTTTACAGTTGAAAAAATCTTTCTTCAGTGTATGGTTTTTTTTTGTCCTATTTTAAGAGGAACAGGGGTGAAATTCAGGTTGTTTCAAACCAGTTTTCAAAACAATCTCCAAATGTAATTAAATTCAATACATGTAGGTCAGGATTGGCAGTTGCAATCTCTCTTTCGGTGGGGGTGTTATAGCCCCAGTCTGCCAGAAATAGGCAAATAGACGCTAAATCAGGTTGTTGTTGCACCCCTTGTAATGTTTTAAGCCGGTCTTCCACAAACCAAATGGGTTCTCCATAAATCCCCATTAATTCTCGCAGAATTTCAGTTTTTGGACGACCTAGCTCCCGTCCATAAATCCCACTGCTGGGAAATTCTATCCCCGTTTGTTGAAGAAGTTGCTGCACAAATCGTTTCTCCTTGGTGGTGACGATACAAACGACTGGTTCAGATGGATGGTTAAGGAGTAAAGGCTTTAGGCGATCGCATACCCCCGGATAAAAGCGATGTAACCCTAACCAACCCGTTGGATCGGAAGCAATCCACTGATCCCGTACCCGGTCTACCCAATCTCCCAAGGTAACTGCCGACAGTCCTGTTTCTGCCAATAATGTGTGATTGATTACTGACCAGTTGTGCCATAGTTGGGTTTCGGAAATACCAGTTGACAAGGCTCGGATCAAAACGGGCATTTCCCATCCCGATTCCACCACAGGACGCAACCGATAAAATTGATCCGCCAGTCCATCGGCTGGGGAGGGGTGGTCAGGCTGCCAAACTTGACAATAGGTGCGCCATGCAGTTTGGAAATATTCTACTAAGCCATCCAACAGGACTCCGTCAAAGTCAAGGGCTAAAAGTCGGGGGTTAGAATGTACCATTATGATATAACTCGAAAAAGACAGTTCATCAAGTGATTATCCACCTATGGTATACATGGCATGGTGAACTTCAGGGGGACGAAGATAGGGTTTCATGCCCAGCAATGTCTGGTATAGATGCTGACGTTGTTCAGGGGTTGTATTTTTTAAGGATACCCCCTCTTCTTTAAGCAAACATGCCCGTAAAATACCATCCGCTGAAAGTCGCCAACGGGAACAATGTCCACAAAAGGGTTGGGACTCTGATGCAATAAACCCAATCCTAGCACCACAGGACGTTTGAAAACTAAAAGCAGTGGCATCAAGGGGGCTAGGGACAGGAATCAGTTCATACCGTTGCTTAATTTTTTCAATTAACTCATGGGCTGGAATAAACCAATGGGACTGTTGCTGACAAGCATATCCAATCCGCATTACTTCTAAAAACCGCACTTCCACCTGTTGCATCTTGGCATATTCAATGAATTCATAAATTTCATGGTCATTCACCCCTTTCATCACCACCATGTTGACCTTGATGCGAAACTGCTGAGCTTTAGCTAGGGCAATATTATGCTGAATGTGTTCTAACCCCAGACGATGGGTAATGCGTTGAAACGTATGGGAATGGAGACTGTCAAGGCTGATGTTAATGTCTAAAATCCCAGACCGGGCTAGAAAATCTAAATGATGATGGAGCAATAGCCCATTGGTGGTCACACTGATTTTGGGTAGGTTCAGGGAACGTAAATGGTGAACAATTTCCTGAAAGTTGTGACGAAGCAGGGGCTCACCACCAGTCAAACGCACCTCATTAATGCCATGCCTTTGTAATTCGCCAATGAGGGTGGTATAGTCGGCGGGCTGGAGATAACTCCCATGATTCATGAATTCAGCATTAACTGGCATACAATACTGACATCGTAAATTACAGTGATCGGTGAGGGAAACCCGTAACTTATGAATACGTCGATGATAGGTGTCAATAAATAACTGATCCATATGGAAGTTCACCATGGATAAAAAGGAAAACAATCACCCGCCTTAAAATGATTCGGTTCGGGTGGTAATTCTATAAATCCATCACTTTGGGCAAGGATGATGAATTCACTAGAATTTTGGAACGGTAAAGGTTGGGCACTGGTGACTGCATTCTTTAGGGCAGTAATTTTCACCACTGGGAAATAGGTGAGGGGTTTGGTAAAGTGTATGTCGGATGCTAATTGGGCAAAACTAGGATTTAGGGGTAAAAAGTACCGATGGAGGCAGACCATGCTGGAAACCGGATTCCCTGGTAGTCCGATAATAGCAGTTTGATGGAATTGATCCACTCCAAACCAAAGGGGTTTACCCGGTCGCTGGGCAACCCCATGGATGTAGTTGGTGACCCCTAGTTCTTGCCACAGTTGGGGCAGATAGTCTAACTTGCCTTTGGATACTCCGCCAGAATACAGTAGAACATCAAAATCCTGGGTGGCTTGATGAAAGTGGGTACGGATAGAATCGGGGTGATCTGGAAGATGGGCAAGGTTGATGTGTTGGTATCCTCGTTTGAGTAAGGATGCTTTTAATGCGTATAGGTTGGATCGTCGTAATTGATAAAATTGAGGGGTTTGATGGACTTCTATCAGTTCGTTCCCTGTAGAAATGATTTGGATGCGGGGCGATCGCCTAACCTTCACCATACTTTTCCCCAGGGATGCCAATACTCCCCACACAGGACCGTTCAGTTTGGTATGGGGGGGAAGTAGTTCATCCCCCCCACGACAATCAGCACCGAAACGATGGATGTGTTCATACTGGGAACGGGGACGTTCCTGCTGAATGAATGCCTGATGCTGATCAATCTTTAAATCTTCGTAGGGAATCACCAGATCATAACCTTGGGGTAGATAAGCCCCAGTCATGACCTCTAGACAACCTTCCTCTGGAGTGAGGATAGGGGGGCAATCCCCTGCCGCTAGTAGGGCTGCGATTGGGTATTGCCGCTGACCGTGTTGATATAGACTCCATCCCACAGCAATGCCATCCATCAACACCCGATTTCCCGGGGGGTAGGAGCGGTCTGCCCGAACCGGGGTTTCTAAGTTCATGGGTGATACCTCAGCTAGACCCAAGTATTCGTGACCAAAATCAGGCCAGTGGACATGGATTATTTCTTCCGCAGTGGTAACAGAAATCATGATTGGACAAACGGGGGATAGTCCCAAATCTTTAATATTTGGGCGGGAAAGGGGTGTCGTTCCTCGTAAAGAACCCTTATGTAGGCAAGGCACCCGTAAATTTATTACTTTACCCTAAAGATAAAAAAATCAGATGGGAAATAGGGATTAAAATAACAAAAATCTTGATGTAGTGTACTTGGAAGAATTTCATGGCATAGCCCTTGAAATCTTTGTCGGAAAACTGTTTTAAGGACATGGGGAAATTTCACGCGCCTTAGGAATTGCCAAATACACCAGTCGGCTATGGCGCAACCGCTGGCTAGCACTTCCCGATGTCAAGATGTCAGTCCAAGAGAAGTTAGAGGATGAATCCCGTTCTGGTAAGTCCGCTACTGACTTAGCAGCAATGGCTGATTTGCCTGTTCCCCATGCTGCCGATAATTCCAACTGCACTTTGGGCTAATCAAATCCATCCACCCCAAGCTATTTCCCTAGGCAATTATGTATAATAAATTCATACAATAATTAGGATTATTTAATTGGGGTTATTAAAACCGATTTAATCCCAAAATTGATTTCCCCTATGGGGAAAACGTTGACAATTGAACCTGTAGATTCAGTTTTACTGTTCGACGGTGATAGAGCGGTAATCTGAAACTAAATTTTCCCCCATAAGCCCAGCACTCCAGTGATATAAATCTAACTCCCATCTATTTTTCAGACTGCCTAGGGGAACATTCAAGGGAAACAGTCAGTAGTCATTTTATTAAGGAGTCTATCAGTTGGAACAACAGGCGGGTCAAATTGTAGAATTATTAAAAACTAAGGGGTTACGGGTTACACCTCAGCGCTATGCCATCTATACCAACTTGTTATCTCGCAATGATCATCCCACCGTAGAGAGGCTACTAGTTGACCTGAATGAATCGGTTCCCACGTCTTCCCAAGCGACAATTTATAGTGCCCTACAAGTACTAAGGGATGCAGGTTTGGTGAGGGAAGTATTACTAGAAGAAGGAATTTGCCGCTACGATGCGAATATGGCTGCCCATCATCATTTTCGTTGTCGTTGTTGTGGCGGGATTGAGGATATTTCCTGGCAACAACTATCCAATATTAATTTTCAAGGTTTACGTCCGGGATTGCACATTGATAGTTATGAAGTTATTGTCCATGGAACCTGCGATCGCTGTATACCTGCAAAGAACCCGCCCCATTGGGGGGATGCCAATGAATTTGAAATACTTCAGCAAAGTGGGCAGTAATATTAGTTTCAACGGTGGTCAGCTGAATATCAGGCTTAAATTGGGATAGACTGCCAACGGGGCGATCCCTGATGCCACAGGGAACTATCTTATGGAACCCTTTCAAATCAGGACATACATTAATGGCAAATCCATGCATTGTAATCCAACGGCTCACCTTAATTCCAATGGCAGCCACCTTATGTCCGTCCACCCATACACCGGTTAAGCCAGAAAGCCGTTTTCCTTCTATCCCTGAGTCTGCTAAGGCTCGGATGATCACCTCTTCCAATTGACGTAAATACCAATGAAGATCCTGTTGATAAAATATCAGGTTTAAAATTGGGTAGACAATTAATTGTCCAGGGCAGTGATAGGTGACTTCTCCCCCTCTTTCGACTTGCCATACCGAATAGGCAGGGTCATCCACGGTAAAGTTGAGGTATCTTAAATCTGAACCTTGTCCTAAGGTATAAACCGGGGGATGCTGTAAAATAAGAACTAGGTCAATTAAATTTGGGTTCTGACGACGTTGATGTACCAGCGATCGCTGTAACTCTAACGCAATACCATAATCCATTAGACCCAAACGACGGAGTTCTACCAAACGAATAGGACAATGGGAGGATGGTACTGATACTTTTTTGCTAACATTCACGCACAAAACCATCCTTGAGTAGAGGGAGAGTGAACCAATTGGTCAGTTTGTCATCCCAGTATGCAACTCTTAAACGAAGGACACTAAAACGCGATACATTTATTGTAAAGCAATCGCCTTCCAAGTTGTTAGCGGCTAACTGACCCATAGCCATGGCCCATGAGTCACTAAAATGGGAAAGTCGAAAGATTAGAGAAACCACCTCTACCCGAAACATGAGGGTTAGGGGTATGTCACTTCTTAAAGGGTTTGGTATCAATAGGAGATATAACAGTTATGGGGATGACCTTAACCGAAAAAATTGTAGCTCGCGCTGCTGGACGTCAAACGGTAGAACCGGGAGAAAATGTGTGGGTAGATGTAGATTTATTAATGACCCATGATGTTTGTGGACCGGGAACAATTGGAGTTTTCAAACGAGAATTTGGACAGGATGCCAAGGTATGGAACCGGGAAAAAATTGTGCTTATTCCTGATCACTACATCTTTACCAATGATGAACGAGCGAACCGCAATGTTGACATCTTAAGGGAATTTGCCCATGAGCAAGATATTCAGTATTTTTATGACATTACTGATCGGGCTGATTTTAAAGCCAACCCTGATTATAAGGGGGTCTGTCATATTGCCCTCGCCCAAGAAGGGCATACTCGTCCTGGCGAAGTAATGTTTGGGACAGACTCCCATACCTGTAATGCTGGGGCTTTTGGACAGTTTGCCACTGGAATTGGGAATACTGATGCTGGATTTATTATGGGAACCGGTAAATTATTGATTAAAGTTCCTGCGACTATGCGGTTTGTATTAAATGGTGATATGCCATCCTATTTGTTATCAAAAGATTTGATTTTACATATTATTGGTGACATCAGTGTATCCGGAGCAACTTACCGCACTATGGAATTTACTGGAACCGCTGTAGAACAAATGACCATGGATGAACGGATGACCCTATGCAATATGGTAATAGAAGCAGGAGGGAAAAATGGTGTCATTGCTCCTGACTCTACCACATTAGACTATGTAACATCTAGAACAAAGGTACCTTTTGAATGTGTCCATAGTGATGATAATGCCCGTTTCTTTAGCGATCGCTATTATGATGTGAGTCAACTTGAACCAGTTGTTGCCAAGCCCCATTCCCCAGATAATCGGGCATTGGTTCGTGAATGCAGGGATGTGAAAGTTGACCGGGTATATATTGGTTCCTGTACTGGTGGCAAAACCAGTGACTTTGTGAATGCTGCCCGGTTAATTCAAGGACGACAGGTAAAGGTGCCTACCTATTTAGTCCCAGCGACCCAAAAGGTTTACGAAGATCTATTTACGATGAAATTAAATCATCAGACTCTTTCAGAAATCTTCCTAGCATCTGGTTGCATTGAACCATCCGCCCCGTCCTGTGCGGCTTGTTTAGGGGGTCCAAAGGATACATTCGGACGTTTAAATGAACCTGAAGTGTGTGTCTCTACCACAAACCGTAACTTTCCTGGACGGATGGGTAATAAACAAGCCCAAGTTTACTTGGCATCAGCTTATACCGCTGCTGCTACGGCTCTTACGGGGTTTATCACTGATCCCCGTGACTTTTTAACATAATCCATAATCAGCGGAAACAAGGAATCATCCATTGAAAACTGACAGAAGTTCCAGTGTTTTGATAGTACTGGTCGTCACCATAGCCTTTTTTTTGCCAATCAGTGGATGTTCTGACCTGAGCGATTTCAGTCCGGCACACATCCATAATACAAGAACACCAAATTCTGCAAGGTTGGTGTCACAGATATCGGGGGTTGACTACAGCGAATTAGACCATGCTTTAAGAACCCGTCAATGGAAAAAAGCTGATGAATTAACAGCAACTCTTATGCTGAAAGTAGCAGGAAAGTTGGGTTATTTGGATGAAAAAGACATTCGTCAATTTCCCGGAGAGGATCTTCAATTAATTGATAACCTTTGGCTAGGGCATAGCCATAATAAATTAGGTTTTAGTGTTCAGAAACAAATTTGGATAAAAAGTGGAAAGCCGGCTGGTGCTGATTACTATGGCAGTGATAACAGACCAGGATGGATTGCCTTTGAAAATCAAGTTGGTTGGCAAGGCATCAATTATTCTGAAATTTGGCGAGCATATGGTAAGTTAAATTGGGCAAATCCACAAAAATTCAGAGGGCATCTTCCCGGAGGAATTTGGATGAAAGGGATTATTAGGCAGTGGGAATGGGCGGATTTGTTTTATCGTCCAGAAATTTGAAGGGTGTCCAGTTCCTCCATTTATCTTAATTTCAAAGACTAACGATAATTTGAAAACTGTAAATCCACTGGCCAGTCTTCTTGTTTAATCCTCTGAATAACGAGTTGTAAATCATCTTTAGACTTGGATGAAACTCGTACCGATTCCCCTTGGATAGAGGCTTGTACCTTCTTAAACTCATCCCGAATTAACTTTGAAATTTGTTTGGCAATGTCTTGGCTGATCCCCCGTTTTAAGGTAATGACTTGGCGCACTCGATTACCACTGGCAGACTCGACTACCCCATAATCAAACATCTTTAAGGATAAATTTCTTTTTGCCGCCTTGGCAGTTAATACACTATGAACCGCTTCCAATGTAAATTCACTGGATGTGTTCACAGTAATTGACTGTTCCCCCAGTTCTAGGGTTGTTTGGGTATCTTTTAGGTCAAAACGACTCTTGATTTCTCTTAGGGCTTGGTCTAGAGCGTTCACCAGTTCCTGCCGGTCGTAATCACTCACAATATCAAATGAAGAGGTATCTGCCATGGGGTAGGGTGATGAAATGGGATTAATAAAATAATGTTAGATCAACTGGAATAATTCAAGATATCTCCCGGGAGGGGGACAAGTCATGCTTGGGGGTTTGCTTTACTTGGGTAAGGGGAGTGGTTATAATTCAATTATAAAGTGAATTGATTATTTTAAGAGTGGGTATCTCTTCAAGACTGAAGGTTTTCAAACGTATGACTATCGATTTGATTGCGTTACAGAGTGGGTTAGATAATACTGCTTTTATCGTTTTACTAGGAACGATGGTGGTGTATTGGGTGGGGTTTGCCTTTCCTCAAATTCCTTTTTTTACGTTCCTGGGTACTGCCGGTATGGCGATCGCCAACCTAGGGATTGCCACCCTATTGTCCGCTCGTTGGTTAGCAGCGGGGTACTTTCCCCTTAGTAACCTATATGAATCCTTATTCTTTTTAGCCTGGGGAATCACGACGATTCATTTGTTGGCTGAACAGATGAGTCGTAGTCGACTAGTGGGGGTTGTTACCGCACCCTTAGCCATGGGCATCACTGCCTTTGCTGCCCTGTCATTACCGGGGGAAATGCAACTTGCTGAGCCCTTAGTCCCTGCCTTAAAATCCAACTGGTTAATGATGCATGTTAGCGTTATGTTGTTGAGCTACTC
>CAIUCS010000007.1 GCA_903897715.1 uncultured Synechococcales cyanobacterium | reverse complement strand
GGCGATCGCATCAGGTAACTTCTTGCCTTTTTGTTTAACCCAATCCATGACTGTGGTGTGATGTACTCCCATTACTCTTTCTATAGCCCTGAATCCCATGCCATTGAGATACAACTTCAGGCAAGTTTGTTTGGTAGTTTCTGGGAATGCTTTGGTTTGTTCACTGGGATTTATAAACTGTCGTCCACATTCAGCGCAAATGTGATTTTGTTTTCCTTTCTGAATACCATTTTTGCGTATGTGTTCTGATCCATACTAAGGAGCCAAGATTGAACTGACAACTTTTTTATGCAGCTGCCCTGATCTATGGAATCCATTAGCACTGGTTCATGGACGGCATAAACGATAATGGAGAAAAACTTCATCAGCGATAGCATTAACTGAGAGCAATTTCAATCGAGGAGCTACGGATGCTAAAAAACCAGGGTGATCCACCGGGGAGGGTGCCGTTTCTCCACCTAATAAAAGGGGGCAAAGGGTTATTTGCAGTTCGTCGATACAATCTTGGGCGAGTAAGGAAGCAATTAATCGACCACCGCCTAAGACGGCAATATGCCGCAGTCTTAATTCTCCTAGATGGTAAAGGATGGATGTCCAATCAGCTTCAACCCCTGATATCAGTGGCAATATGGAATCAAAATAGGAGTAAGGCTGCCAGTAGCGGGCTCCCATGGGAGTGGTCAAGAGCCATCGGGGTAAGGGTTGTTGAAAAAAGCGCATATCCGCATCAAATTCACCAGTCCCAGAACAAATAATATGGAATGGTTGGGGTAACTGCCCCAGCGTTTGTCGATGGATGAGAAGTTGGGGATCAGTGATTAATAAACTGCTCCCATAGGCGCGTATGGTATTCCCGCCCAATAAAACAGCATCCATTTGGGATATAAGTTGTTCTAAATGGTGGCGATCGCGGTTAGACCCGAACCGGGCTGGTGAACGGCGATAGTCAGCAATTTTTCCATCGGCACTCATGGCTACAATAACGCAAGTATGGGGGCGGGGGAGAACCGAAGTAATCACCTCCAAGACCCGGCTTCGCAATTTAAGATGCGTTCTAAAATAGTGATCTGTTGACGATTTGAACGTTTACGGATTTTTTGTTCCATGCCCACATTATAGAGTTCCATTCCTAACCGAATGAGATAAGCTTCATTAATATCAGAAGACTGGGTGTCGGGGGAAAGGCTTTTTATATTGTCCATAAAGGAATTCTTAGGTTCTAATTGAAACCTTTGCACGAGCGAGTTGATAACAAACCGTTGCTCTGGTCGTGCCCCCTTCAGCCATTGGATAATCGGTTGCTCCAAAATTACACGTTGGTCATCAGCGGTGGATAAATCTTGTAACCAAGCTTCAGAGGTGGAAATGGGTAAATCGATGGAGTGATCATCAACTTTCGCATAGCCATGGGCTTCATGGTAAGTTACCCGACCGTCTCGATTAAAATCAGCCGATAAAACTACTTCCCCAATCCGAGACCGTCCACTTAATCCGGCAAAAAAACTGGAACTGTAGTCACGATAATCTGCTTCATTCACCTCTGGTGTACAACCCACCGATGGTCGTTCCTTAACGGTAGCAAAAAAACCACATCGGTTATGGGGGGCTACCGGTTGGCGGGGATCACCGTTTTCATAGATGAAATTTGCAAACGAACCTGCGTAGCACTGAGCCATCATAGACACCACGGATGTTTGCTCCGGAAACTGAACCAGCCACCGACTCAATTGTTTTACTGAGACCAGTTGATTATTCCAAAGAATCATAGAGTTATTATCAAAATTACCGGGATTCTTCGCTCCATGACCGGTGAAGTAAAAAAATAAGGCAGGAACCTTTTTTTGGGCAAGTTGTTGGATGGCAGCCCTTAGATTATCAGTGGAAGAGGAGCCCAATAGGTAGGGGATTTCAGGAACCTTAAACTGTTGTACCTTGGTATCGGGATTTAGATAGCGGATACTGGATTGTCCATTGGTGCCATTGGCAAAGTAAAGTTGAGCCGAACTTGGTTGAAAACCCTTGGTTCTTAGGGTGCGCTGAAAGTATAAGACATTTTTTTCCAGGGCAATTTCATTGCTGTCAGGGCTGCCACCACCGGCAAAGACTAAAAAATGGGTTTTGGGGGAACTTGAGGATTGCTGACAGGGGAGGGAATCAGAAAAAATGTTTGGTGTTAATTTTGCTTTAGTAGGAACTGGTGTACTCAGAGGAGGTACACTATTCCCATGCTGACGTATGATCATGCGAAGATTGGCAGCAACAGTCTTCGGTGTGACAGATGGATCTATTGGGGGAACAACTAAAAGACTGGTTGCCCCAAGGAGGAATCCCGTACATAGGAAATACTTCAACAAAAATACATGATTCATGGGAATACCGTCCTACACTTAGTACATTCATCATAGATAACTGGAATCTAAACTCTTCCATTCCTTCATACTATCCAAATGTAATCCGCATTCTTGCTTTAACCCCTGAAACCGAGTATCCCGCTCATGTTCATCCGTTGCTAAAAGGGGGCGACTGGAATGCCAGTCTCCGACACTAACATACCCCTCTTCAAATAAGGGATGGTAGGGTAAATCATAATCCTTGAGGTACTGATAAATATCTTTGGAGTGCCAGTATAAAATTGGTAAAATTTTATGGACTATGCCTTGTTTAGTTATAAAGTCCAAGGATTTTCGATGATCAGTTTGATGGCTACGAAGCCCCGCCAACCATGCTGTGGATCCTAGTTCAGCTAACGCACGCTGCATGGGTTCCACCTTACGGATCTGATCGTAACGATTTAATGATTGAACATCATTTTCAGACCACAATTGCCCGTATAACGCCTCCATTCTGGCTGGACTAAGGGCTGACTGATATACTTTTAGATTTAATTGAAGTTTATTGGTCAACTCCTCCGCAAATAAATAGGTTGAAGCAGGCAGGTAACCGGTATCAATCCAAATAACTGGAATATTTGGGATAATCCGAGTTACTAGATGGAGCATGACCGCCGCTTGAATGCCAAAGCTGGTACTTAAAACCAACCCATCCCCAAAAACAAATGCAGACCATTGAATAACCTGACGGGCATGGTCAATTGACCGGCTTGGGGAATATTGGTCATTAAATTTTTGGTTAATACTTTCCAAAGAATTTAGGTCAAAGGAGACAGTTGTTTGCATCATTGGGAGTTTGGATGGCGTAAGCGTGAAACTAAATGATTGAATTGCTTCAAATTTAGTTGGGCTCTAGGGTGGTCAAATAACTTATTTTACATCATAGGTGAAAAGCCTCATCAGGGAAGCCAAGGGGAATTACTGTGGAATTTAGACATCAACGGTACGACCTTTTTGTGGGAAAAGACCAGCCGGTTTGATCTGTAAAAAGATGATGATTAATGCAAATACCATCACCTTGGCCATACTGGTGGTGGCAAAGAAGGTGAAAAAATCAGATACGGGCTGGAAAGCTGTTGTCATTAAAGCCAAGGTTCCTGAGCCAATTAAGTAATTTACTGTTCCAATGGCGATCGCTGCCACAATACTTCCCACCAATTTGCCAACACCACCCACCACTACCACCATAAAGGTATCCACAATATAATTTTGACCAGTATTAGGACCAACAGAACCCAATAAGCTAATTGCACAACCTGCCACCCCAGCCAACCCGGAGCCAATGGCAAAGGTCAGGGTATCCACCGTATCGGTGGGAATTCCCAAACAAGCACTCATGGAACGGTTTTGAGTGACGGCACGAATCCGCAATCCCCAGGTAGAACGATTGAGAAAGAAATAGATACCGGCAATACAAACAATGGTCAACACAATAATAAATAAACGAGCATAGGGCAGTTGAAAGTTACCCATAGGAATTCCTCCCCGTAACCAGGTGGGAGCAGTCACATCTACATTTTGGGCGCCAAACCATGGCTTAGTAACCGTTAATTTCAAGGCTTGACCCAACAAAAGACTACTGGTGACTGCAATCGCCGTAGATAGGGGTAGCAAAGCAATTAGACTCCAAGTTTTAATTCGTTGCCAGTCGGTTCGCTGGGCTAAAAACCCCATACCACCAAAAAATAACACACAGAATAGTAAAACCCCAGACATCATCTGCCAACTCACACTACGGACAAACTGTTGAAGGATTAAACTGACTCCCCAAGTGGCTAACAGTGTTTCCAACGGACGACCATATAAGAAACGAATCACCCCCCGTTCAAGGAGTACACCGGTCAATCCGGCAACGATAAAAGCGGCTACCAAGGCAAAGAAGATATAACTCTCATAGAAAATTCCACCCAATGGCTTAAAGATGTTCTGTACAACAAAAGTGGTATAAGCTCCTAACATCATCAACTCGCCATGGGCCATATTAATTACACCCATCAATCCAAAAACAATTGCCAGACCCAACGCTGCAATGAGTAAGACTGCCCCGATACTTAATCCATTAAAAATGACATCCAACATTTTCTTTCCCCTACCCTGAATGGCGGCGACAATCCTTGAAACAATTTAGCTTAGGGGTTTACAAGGACTACAAAAAGTAGTTTAAGTTACAAATAATCAGTTATATTAAAAGTCAGTCAATTCAAGGCAGGCTTCATCCCTCCAATGGAGAAATTCAGTTTTTCCAGATTTTTATTAGGTAGTGGGAGGAACCATGTTCCTTAACTGAATGAGGAGCTTTAATCAAGTAATCATGCAAACCATGGAAAAGCCAACAGATAAACCATTGGACCATCCCTTAGTGATTGCAGGTCGATGTTTTCAGTCGCGGTTAATGACTGGTACGGGTAAATACCGTACGTTTGCTCAGATGCAAGCCTGTATCACTGCCAGTGGATGTGAAATTGTGACCGTTGCAGTCCGTCGGGTTCAAGCAAATGCCCCCGGACATGAGGGACTAGCTGAAGCCTTAGATTGGAAAAAAATTTGGATGCTACCCAATACGGCGGGTTGTCAGACAGCAGAAGAAGCCATTCGTGTAGCCCGTTTAGGTCGGGAAATGGCTAAGTTACTAGGGCAAGAAGATAATAATTTTGTGAAGTTGGAAGTGATCCCTGACCCTAAATATCTATTGCCGGATCCCATTGGTACCTTGCAAGCAGCGGAACAACTGATTAAGGAGGGTTTTTCCGTTTTACCCTATATTAATGCTGACCCACTATTAGCTAAACGGTTGGAGGCAGCAGGATGTGTCACTGTGATGCCCTTAGGCTCCCCGATTGGTTCTGGACAAGGCATCAAAAATGCGGCAAATATTCAAATTATTATTGATAATGCCCAAGTGCCTGTGGTGGTGGATGCTGGGATTGGTATACCTAGTGAAGCTGCCCAGGCGATGGAATTAGGGGCTGATGCTTTGTTGATTAATAGTGCGATCGCCCTAGCAGGAAATCCACCCGTTATGGCTAAAGCCATGGGATTGGCAACAGAAGCCGGACGATTGGCTTATCTGTCTGGAAGGATCCCAGTGAAAGCCTATGCCAGTGCCAGCTCCCCATTGACTGGGGTGGTGGGACACTCATAACAAAAATCCCTATGCGGTTCTGCTTTAAAATAATACCCTAATATAATCGTTGTAAATCCTATCAAAACGCTTCACAGATATTGTGACTAACCACCCTTAAAATCCACTGATTCCATCGGAAAATGTCCAAGCCTAATTTTCCATCCTACCAAGTTCGAGTTAGTCCCAAAGCGAAGCGGGTTAATTTAACAATTTCAGAAGTAGGAGAACTCAACATAGTGGTGCCCGTAGGATTTGACCATCGGAAGATTCCTGAAATCCTTTTATCCAAACAGAAATGGATTGAGACCACTACTGCGAAAGTCAAGGCCGAACGGGCGCTGCTTTGCCAAAATGCTAAAGTTTTACCTCAAGAGGTGAATTTGATCGCCATTGGAGAATCATGGCAAGTTCAATATACCAATCACTCAGAATTCTTAATCCGAGAACTAGACCACAATCAATTACTGGTTTCTGACCATTATCCTAAGATTCGCCACACTTTATCCCAATGGCTTATTGGTAAAGCCACGAATTACCTGATTCCCCAATTACGCTTGGTCAGCCAAGAAACATCTCTCCCCTTCTGTCAAGCGTCAGTTCGTCAACAAAAAAGCCTCTGGGCTAGTTGTTCCAGTCGTCGTAACATTAGCCTGAACCGTAATTTATTATTTTTACCACCTGATGTGGTGCATTATGTGTTCATCCACGAACTGTGCCACACTCGGCACATGAACCACTCTAGTGATTTTTGGACATTGGTGGGCAGTTATGTACCTAACTATGCACATTTAGATGCCCAATTAAATCAATCCCGGTTGTTTGTTCCTGCCTGGGCGGATATATCAACAATGAATTTATAAGTCAGAGCGGAATCGCCATCCCTTCTGCCAACGATGACCAGTCAAGTGATGCAGAAGCAATTGCTGTTCCTCAGTTCTACTGTAAGGCTCAAACTAACCTATCTCGGAAACAGCGCAAGTTAGCTAGACACGAAAACGGTTCTCATAACTACAACAGGCAGCAACCGCACACGTTTCGTAACGGGCTATATATGGTGTACCTCAATATTAAAAACACTAGTTTAGAAGATCTTTATTCTCAATAAGCCTTGACTAATGAGAATTTTTGCAATAAGGTGATGAAAATTGGTTCTTATGGATATAGTAAGTTTTGTATGCGGTTGCCCTGATGCGTAAGTTTACTAAGGTGGGTCTTTATGTAGGACTTGGAGGAATAGGGTTGTGGCAACTATTCAGCTGGTCAGGTTCTACGGCTCCAGTGATATTTGGTCATCAAGACGTTGATCCAGACCGGTTTATAGCGATCGCTGCTCCATTCCGTGAAGGAACCTCCCATCAACTATTAATCTTGGAACAAGTTACCAATCAGCGTCCTTGCTGGAGGGAGCAAGGCACCAATCCTGTTTTAGTAGATTTATTATTATTAAACTTCAACTTCGTGGGTATTTGTGGACGGAGCACAGACAGTAATGGATACTCAATCCGGATGGCACGTCAGGATTTAGCCTTACAATACCGACTTGGCATTGTCAAAAACGAAAATAGTTTAAGGTTGATTGGGGTACCCACCACTAAAGCGGCTCCAGTTCTTACATTAGGCAGTACCAATGGAATCACCAAGGGATTTGCCAAAATTCAATTAGCCCCTGGGTGGCGGTTAACCCGTCGTACCTTGAATGAAAAGCCAATTGGTCACATTTATTTAACCTCTGATCAACCTCCTCCTGTGGAAGTTGCCAATCTTTTACCACCTCCAGGATCAGTTACTCCCCTCAATCCTCAGCCCATGCCCATGAAGCAACCAAGTTCTGTAATTCCTAGAAGTATCCCTCCCTTTGCTGACCTGATTGGTACTATTTATGAGTCGGAAATTCGACAGGCAATCAGTGCGGGTTTGATTTCTGGTTTCTACGAGGATAATACGTTTCGTCCTGAACTGTCGCTGACTCGTGAACAAATGATTTCACTGGTCATTGAAACCTTAAGAAAACTACCAAAATCATCTATCACGCTTCCCACTCAATTTACGGATCCCTACCCAGATGTACCAGCTACTCGTTGGAGTGCTGCCAAAATTGAATTTTCACGAAACTATGCAATGGTCACCGGCTATCAAGACGGTACATTTCAACCTACCAAACCCGTCACCCGGGCTGAACTAGTGGTAGCACTTTATCGAGCTGTACAGTTCTATCAAAGGAGTCTGGCGTTGACCACTCAGATCACCCCCAGATCACCCGCCCTGAATTTTACTGATCTGGATCAACATTGGGCGAAGAATATCATTAAAGAAATGGCAACCTATTGCCAGGTGGCTTCCCCGTTTAATGAAAAAGGAACACAATTTTTGCCAGATGCTCCGGCTTTACGTCATTATGGGGCTGTGGCAGCGTTACGGATGTTCAATTGTACCGCAGCTTTGCAAAGCCCTCGGGTATAACCACGATCAGAAAAAACTGAGACTGCTCGCTGTCTTGCCAGGAATGGGATTACATGGTTCCATAGGACACACCAAGGGTTTTCAGCCATTTCCGATAGGCGATTGAACCGCGATCGCTTTGAACATGAAATTCTAGTTGTGTCTCTAAGGGCAGTCGCTTGAGGGAGTGATTGGCTAGTACTTCTATGTCTTGTTGAACAATTGCATCCTGAAATGCTTCCAAAGCGGACTCATCGGTAGAAACTGATGAATGAACAGACATTAACATCCAACCCAAACAACTTTCCTGACTCGTGGGTGTAGCCCAAAGCAAGATGCTTAGGGAATGGTTGGTTGAGGTTGTTTTACGTAAATAAGCGGTTAGAGGACTGATAATCCAATAGTTATAATGGACGGTGGAACCACATCCGTCCCCCATTGGATCAGGTTGCCAGAGGGAAGCATCTTCAATATGAACCCCATCTTCATCAGTGGTTACAGTATAATCACTAATAGAAGCTTGGTCAGGCACCCCTAACCTACCACGATGTACTATTGCTAAATGACTTAAATCTAAAAAATTTTCAATGGCGCGTAATCCACTACAGGGAATTGAGTAGGATCCGCAGAGAACGGTAACAAAATTAGAGTTTTTCCACTCTGGAAATGGGGCAATGGATTTTTGGGGATTCCCAAGGCAAATAAAAATTAATCCGTACTGTTCATTAACTCTATAGGATTGAACAATGGCTGCTGAAGAAGGGAGAAAGTTGGGATGGGCTGGCACTTTGATACATTGCCCACGACAGTCATATACCATGCCGTGGTAAGAACACACCAGGGTATCTCCCTCCACCTTCCCAGATGATAATTTGACACTTCGGTGGGGACAACGATCTGTCCACGCCATTAATGCGCCGCTATGAGCACGCCAAATTACTACCTCAGTTTCAAAGAGGGTGACAGAAATTAGTGAACCAGCAATTAGGTTTTGGGAACGTGCCACCGGAAACCAATCATTCCAAAGTACTGATTCAATGGGAGATGACATAAAAGGATGAAACTGATTATAAAAAGCAATCACTCATGAAATCTATCTCATTGATCATATGAGTGAGTGGTGATTAAATAATATTACCTATCCCACTTGGGCAGTCATAATAGATCTTAAATATTTTAATCCTTTTTTAATATGTCGGGATATGGTAATGGAACTCATTCCCAGTCGTTTTGCGGTCTCCCGTTGACTTAATTCTTCTAGAAAAACAAATTCCAAAATTTGCCGAGTTGGCTTTTCCAACTGCATGATAGCAAGATATAGGTGAATATAATCTTCCTCTTGAGAGGGGTAAAACGGGGAAGGGCTGGACAATATTTCCCCCAAACTAGCAGGTGCTGAATAGTCCTCTTGCACTGGAGCATCCAAACTTAAAATGGTCAGGTTGCTGATGGCAGTTTTAGCCTGTCGTAACTCAGACAGGTCTATTTTTAAAACGGAGGCAATTTCCTCCTCTGTAGGGGGGCGATGCAACTGGTTAAAGAGGGAGCGATAGGTTGCATTCACTTGATGTTGTAAATCCGTCCATCGACGGGGAATCCGAATGGTTGTCCCTTTATCCCTGAGGTAGTGGCTAATTTCTCCTCGAATGAAAGGAATAGCAAAGGAACTAAACGCATAACCTTTGGAAATTTCAAATCGCTCAATTGCTCGAATTAGTCCCAGTGAGCCAATCTGAACCAAATCTTCCCATTCGTATCGAGATAACCACCGATAAGCTTCTTTACGAACTAAGCCAACGTTAAGTTCTGCAATTTGATTACGCAGTTTTATGCTTGGACTCTGTTGATACTGACGCAACAGTTCCAAACTTAGGCATTTTAGGTTGCTTCTAAACGATTTTCGTCTTCCAGAGGGACCCTGATACATAGGGAAATAATAGGGAATAAATAAGGTAGGTGGTTTCTCCATTGCTGTTGTTACCCACTCCACCCAGGGATTAACAGGGCATAATATACCTGCCTCTTCCTGCTTACTGCCTCTGTTAGGCGGGATCAGGGTAAGTAAGAGGCAGGTAAAAGGAGACAAACCCATTCATTTCCTAAGAGTCATGGAAGATGATTCACCCCCCACTCAGCAATGGATAACGCTAGTTAACCCAATCCAAATAAGACTAATAACAGGGGGAGCCAACCTTTATGTACTCTTTAAAACTTTATGAAGCTGACTTTAAAGTCCTGTGGGTGGGAGGAACCTGCTTCTAATTCCGACATTAGCCCTCACCCTAAATCCTTCTCCCTTGGGAAGGCTAACCAGGGGGGGGACTGGTGGTAACCCGAATAAGGTTAACGATTGTCTGAATCTCAAGCCCGCTACTTTTTAAGTGTGAGTGCCATTTGATAGAGAGCACGGCGGGGTAAATGGGTTTGACACGCTAGTTGACGACTTGCCTCTGAATGGGATAACCCTTGATCAAGGAGTTGTTGTAAATTGAATAACAAATCCTTGTCTGACCATTGGGGTTTGGGAAGGGGTTTACCGGCGATCACCAAGGTGAATTCTCCCCGAGGAGCGGTTGACTGGTAATGGTGGATTGCTGCTTCCATGCTACCCCGCCAGAATTGTTCATGGATTTTTGTTAACTCCCGAGCAATGACAATAGACCGTTCTGAACCGAGAGTCATTTTTAAATCAGATAAAGTTTGGCAGAGGCGATGGGGTGATTCATATAGTATAATTGTTCTTTCTTCTCCCTGCAATACACTTAGTCGTTGCAGGCGGGCTTGTCCTTTAGGGGGTAAAAACCCTTCAAATATAAAGCGGTCGGTGGGTAAGCCCGATGGACTGAGAGCACAGATGGCTGCACATGCACCAGGAATGGGGACAACAGGAATTGCAGCAGCTATGCAAGCTTGTACTAAGGCATAGCCAGGATCGGAAATGGTTGGCATTCCCGCATCACTTACTAAGGCGATCGCCTCTCCCTGGTGCAGTTTTTCCAGAATCACCGGAATGCGACTGGCTTGATTATGTTGATGATAGCTAATTTGGGGAGTGGGGATTTGAAAATGACGCAAAAGCTTTTGGGTGTGACGGGTGTCTTCGGCAGCAATGGTGGTCACGGTTTTTAAAATTGTAATAGCTCTGATGGTCATATCCTCTAAGTTACCAATGGGTGTGGCAACTAAATAAAGTACACCTGGATTCCCTTCTGTTTCTGGATGCACTGGTTTTACCTAGAAGCGAGACACAAGGTTATAAATTAAACGAAATAGTGCCATGAGGGCGATCGCTGCAAACCCTGTCAGCAATGCGATGGGTAAAATAATCCCTATGGGAGCTGGGGTTACAGGCAGAAATCCATGTAATGGCTTTACAAAAACCACAAAAACAAAAGTGATTCCTGCAATAATGGGTAAGTCTAACTTTTCAATGAATCGCCGAGATTGAAGTATCCATAGCCCACTCAACAGAAGTATCCCCGACCCAAGGGATAGATACCCAGGACCCCATAAACTAAGTAGGGCAATGGCAATCAAGGCTCCCTCAAACCCTGTAAATGCAGCTCCTCCCAAGAGTTCTAGGATTGAAAAATGAACGAATTGTTGCCGGGGAGTACTTTGGGGAATAACTGGAGGGGTTTGGGTTGAAGCCGTTGATACCGTGGGTACGGTGGAGGGAGTGGAACTATTCCCAAGGTGGAGTGAACCGAGGGATGCATTGAGGGCTAAGGCAGTTACCACCTCTGCGGCTGATTGAAATCGTTGATTTGGTGCTGCTAATAGCATGCGGTCTAAAATTTGGGTTAACTGGGCACTGATTTGCACCCGTTGATGCCAAACCCAGCGATCATTATAGCTATCATACAATTCAGCAGGCTCCGACCCTGTCAATAATTGGACACAAGTGACTGCTAAAGCATATAAATCAGTGGATGGATAAACTGTACTGCGGGCTGTTTGTTCAGGAGGAGCATACCCAACTGAATAAATGCCCGTTGAACTAGAGCTTTGAACCTTCTGACTGGCAGTGATTTGTTTTACTGCTCCAAAATCTAACAAATATAACCGTCCGTCTCGACGATGCATGATGTTCGATGGTTTAATGTCTCGATGAATCGAACCTTGGTTGTGAACAAAATCCAAAATCGTCAAGGTTTCTTGCAATACCTCCCTCACTTCCGCTTCTGAAAAGTTCCCTTTTTGTTCAAGTTCTTCCTCTAAGGTATAACCATCAATAAATTCTTGGACTAAGTAAAATAATTCTACTTGGGTACTTGGTTGTAACCCTGGTACAGTTAGGGAAAAAAAAGCCAATAAATCAGGAATTTGAGGGTGTCCGCCCAGTTCAGCTAGCACTTCTCCTTCCCGTTCAAATAATCTCTGGGCTACTGTGAGTTGTTGGGCAGTGAGGTTATTGGGGGGTAAAAACAACTTAACAACACACTTGGGCAAGTTGGGAATACGGCGATCGCAAGCCAGATAAGCCGCTCCAAATCCACCTTGAGCCAACGGTCGAAGGGTAATATAGCGTCCATCTAAAATCAAAGGCATCCCACAAGCGGTACAAAACTTTTGCTGAACTGTCCGCAAAATGGAAGGTTGATCCAAGTCTGAATAGTGATTAATGGGACGAGGACAACCTGGACGAGTACAGTGGAGTTCCATGGGGTAAGAATAGTAGGAACATCAATCAAGTCATGTTTGAATAACTTTCAACGGATTCTTATGGATCAAATGGACTGGCTTCCTGAAGAAAGGATGAATGCCGCAACGCACAATCCAATGACTAATAATGCCCCAGCGACTCCCATAATGGTATAGTTGCGCTTTTCGTTATTAGTAGGAGGTTCAGCGGTATACATCTTAGGCTCAACTGCAAAATTATTAAGACGTCCACCGTCTTCTTTGATGTAGGGCATTTATAATTTAACTCCTATCCACTATTATTCTGAATTTTTTTTGAAAAAATTCCTCAATCGATTTGAGGAATTTAATTGAATTATTTATAGTTTATCAAACTGTGACCCCATCTACTTGAACTCAGCAATTTTCATTTTAGAACTCTTGTGCTAACTAACGTTGCGGTCTTAGACATCTAAAAAAAGATGGGCTTTCTAAATAGAACGATTGGGAATACGTTTACTAGCTAGACTCAGGATAGGAACAAGGTTTTCAGATCAAAATTTTTGACTGAATGCAGGGTGTGGTAATTGCTCCCAACTGCTACGAAAGAACCGAACCCATTAATTCATAAGGTTTTGATAAATTAATAGATGAAGAAATTATTTCTTCAGTTTGAATTGGTGATTAAACAAGGAGTTATGGTTATGGCACTTATTCGTTGGGAACCATTCCGTGAAATTGACACCCTTCAACGGGAAATGAATCGTTTGCTGGAAGGGTGGGCAACCATGCCAACAGGAGCAGGAGTTGCGAATGCATTCATCCCCCCAGCTGAATTGCAAGAAACCCCTGAATCAATCCAGTTGAAAATTGAGGTTCCTGGTTTACAACCTGATGATTTTGAAGTTCAAGTTACGGCTGAAGCTGTCTCAGTTAAGGGTGAACGCAAAACTGAAACTAAATCAGAGGAAAATGGAAGTATGCGGACGGAATTCCGTTATGGACGATTTCAACGGGTGATCCCCCTTCCAGCCCGCATTCAAAATGATAAGGTTGAAGCAGCCTATGATAATGGGGTGCTAACGTTGACTTTACCCAAAGCTGAAGCCGAGCAACACAAAATTGTTAAGGTCAAGGTTCATTAATTGTTGTGAACTGGCTTTAGTTGGGTTAGGGATTCAGATGAAGTCTAACTTGATGACCCCAAAATAGTGGGATTCAAGC
>CAIUCS010000006.1 GCA_903897715.1 uncultured Synechococcales cyanobacterium | reverse complement strand
AAGGAACCCCAATGTCAAGGCTGAGAACCCCAGGGGTTTACCTTGCACTAAGGTTCACCCACCGTCAGACCACTCTTAGTATCTGACAGTGGGAGCTGTCACAGATATAATTCAGTAAAATTGCGGAGCATGGATTTGAACCATGGACCTTCGGGTTATGAGCCCGACGAGCTACCAGACTGCTCTACCCCGCGATAACAACAAGTTTATTTCGCTTATATAGTTATCATATAATAATTTGTTACCAAATGAACCATTTCTCTGAAAGATTTTTCGTGGATGCCATTGGTTCCGTTTTGAATTGTGTTTTTTCGTCAGGGCGATGTAAAAAATGGTTGCCGTTCACCTATTCCCTCCTCACTCCTTCTTGAATTGGGTTTGTTTTACCATGGCATGGGCTTTGGTTATTCTTAGCCTCAATAATTGTTGGAGTATGATTCACCACACCCTCGTTCAAGCTCAACGCATGCATCAGATTCCATGCGATAACTGTTGCTTTTTTACTGGTGATTATCGCCTAAAATGTACAGTCCATCCCCATAAAGCTCTAACAGAAATGGCAATTAATTGTTCCGATTATTACCCCTGTGGGACTAATCATTAAGGAGTTGATTCAACCCATGGTCCATAATGAGGATCATTGGCATTGCCCAAGGGAGGGTTGATTAAATGACATCGTGTGCTGGTGACCGGGGTTGGGACTACTTCCACTTTTAAGCGACTGGATTGGGTGAGTAACTGGTTGATTACCACTTGAGCCCGTTCATTAGCCTGAAGTAACAATCCTTTTTCACATGCAGCCATTTCCATTCGTACTAGCGCTTCCCGTTGAGCAATCTCTTGCAAGTTCACCCCCACATCTGGACCTAATAATGTTCGTTGATGGTCAAACACTTTTGATTGATTAAGGTCTATCTTGCTATCCAAAATAACAGCCGGTGGAAGACGAATTTGAATTTTATCGATGCCAATGGTCACATCGCCATCTGTTAATTGACTGAGATCAATGCCAGCCTTAACGTGCCCTTTAGCTACATATACAAGTTTGGTGCTTCCGATAACAAAAGAAGCCACCAGTTGATCCTGGCTAATGGGAATAATTACTTCTCCTGTGTAGATGGCAGTGGTTAAATCAGCGGCATTGCGGAGTTGTAAAACAACTGTTCCAGGGGTGAGGCGTGGGGGAGATAAGCCGGGTAGTAGTTTGCTGATTTGGTTGAATCCATGTTCTATCAGTTGCCAGCCCACCAACCCCATCAGACTGAGTAGGACGATGGTGAACAATGGGAGGGGACGGAGGGGAATGAATCGCCAACCAATGGAAAAACGCTGTTTTGGCTGGATGGGGGAGAGAGGCGGGGGGGTCTCATGGGAAAATGAACCAACCGGAGGGTTATTGGGGGAATCCTTATCCATTACGCTACCTGCTGGAGGAGTGCTAGTTGGTGGGCGATCGCTGTCAGTTGGGTCAAGCCAATCCAGGAGCCTCGAATTAGGCGCAACCCTGGGATGGGCTGACGAAGAAGCCCTATTGCCAAGGGGAGTGGCAAGAGTCTCCCATTGGTTCCAATGGCGTCTTTTAAATCTGGTAAGGGATGGTGGGCATCGTCACTGACAACCCGCACCATAGCCACCGCCTTCCCCCAGCTTTGTAAAACCTCTAGACTAGTCCATCCCTCCATATCCACTACAGAAGCTCCAGTTGCTAGGTGCAGGGATTGTTTGCTACCAACATCATGAATCAGGCGATCGCTTGTCCATCCAATGACGAATTGGGTTTGGTGATCCAAGTGATGATGAAGATAATGGGTTAGGGAGGGGTCACAAGACCGAGGGTGATTTCCCCCATCCCAACAAGACTGATAAATGACCGTATCACCAATGGTTAATGTGGGGGATAACGCTCCACAAAGCCCCATCATAATCACAGATCCATCTGTTTGAGTCCAAGATGCTTGGTGTTTTTTGGCATTGACTAGAAAACAACCAATGGCTTCCTGACCCATGGGTACAGGGATCACTGGAATATCTACTTTTCGCCCACATCGACGGGATCCCTGTTTTATACCCCTCAAAACTGACTGGTATTCGGCTCCACGGGGTACCAAAATTGCTTCAATCTTCATGACATCATGGTTTAGGGGGATCAGTACTATATCCAAATAAACGGGGATCCACCTCACCCAATTTTAAATCATCCAGTCCATATTCATGCCAACGACCATCAACCATAGCCACCACCTGCGGATCCGGTTTCAGTTCCGGACTCCAGGGGCGATCGGTCTCAGGGGATATTTTGGTGGTGGCATCAATACCCATACGACTACCCAACCCAGGTCTTACGGTGGCAAAATCAAGTCGATCAAACGGATTATCTGGCAAAATAAAAACATCACGGTCTGGATCAACTTTGGAGGTAATTGCCCATAGGACTTGCCGGGGGTCGCGAATATTGATGGTTTTATCCACAATAATTACGAATTTAGTGTAATTAAATTGGGGGAGTGCGCTCCAAAAAGCTAAGGCAGCCCGTCGAGCCTGACCAGGGTAGGTTTTGTCGATAGAAAGGACAGCAGCCTTATAACTTAATGCTTCCATTGGAAGGAAAAAGTCAATAATTTCTGGTACCTGTTGGCGAAGGATGGGGGTGTAAATACGATTTAAGGCAATAGCCATCATGGCATCTTCCTTCGGTGGACGACCGCTGAAAGCAGTTAAATAAATGGGCTGCCGACGATGGGTCATACAATGAAATCGGATTAAGGGAGCTGATTCGTTCATCCCTCCGTAGTAGCCCATATGATCACCAGCCGGACCATCGGCGGCAACCTCGCCAGGGGTAATGGTTCCCTCCAGAATAATTTCAGCATGGGCTGGTACTTCTAAATCCACGGTTTTACATTTCCCTAACTGTAAACCAGAACCTGCATACAAACCAGCAAATAACCACTCGGATAAATCTACCGGCAGTGGAGTGGCTGCTGCCATAATCACCAACGGGTCCACTCCAATGGCAACGGCAACTTCCAATTTTTTCCCTCGTTCTGCCGCTTTGCGTAAATGGCGAGTAGCCCCCCGAATTGACAACCATTGCACTGTCATCGTATTGTGGGACTGTAACTGGAGGCGATATACTCCCACATTAGGGATACCCGTCTCACAATCTTTCGTAATCATCAGTCCCATAGTAATTACTTTAGCAGCGTCACCCGGATAAACATGGAGTAACGGTAAACGGGTGAGATCCACTGCCTCCCCCGTGATGACCACCTGTTGACAAAGGGGAAAACTATCACGACCCGGCTTTGCCTTCACCACATCCCACAAGACCTGACCGAATTCCAACGCCTGTCTAATTTTTTTGGGGGGTCTGGGTTGATAGAGTAACGCCAGCTTTTTCCCTAAATTCTCTAAATCTTCGGGTTTGTCAACATTCATTGCCCAGCAAACCCGTTCTACAGTGCCCAATACATTCACTGCAACGGGAAGGGATGATCCCTTTACATTTTCAAACAATACAGCAGGTCCACCACTTTGCAGTAATCGGTTGGCAATTTCAGCAATTTCCAAATAGGGATCCACTGGCACGGTAATTCGTCGCAGTTGACCCCGTTTTTCTACTAAATCAATGAATCCCCGCAGATCTCTGACCATGGCAAAACTGATAGTTCATTAAATTGACTGGGCATAGGGCGATGGGATGAAATCTATTTCCTACCACCCCTAGGAGAACGGCATAATTTTGGCTGATGGGGGAAAAAACGGGACAATGCTAACCCCATCCCGCCAACCTAGGATTTCAATTGGTATTTCGCTGGGTTAACGTAAACCCAGCCAAGTGAAAATATCCTGGCGGGTAAACCACTCTAACAGTAGCAATGATAGAAAACCAACCATGGCAAAACGTCCGTTGATCTGTTCCGCATAAACCGTCCAACCAAAGGCAGGTTCCGGTTTTTCATGGAGGGGGGGTATTTCAGAAGTTGATGTTTCGGGTTCAGAGTTCACTGGACTGATACGTCATGTTTGGATTATATGAATATTTTAACGTCAAAAAACTGGTTGGAATCATAATTTGAGGGTTTCCCAAATTCGTGTTCATCATCTTGGATCGACTTAGACGGTGACTATCCACCAGACTACTGAACCGCAATCAGTTCTACATCAAAAATTAACGTGGCATTTGGAGGAATGACTCCCCCAGCCCCACGACTGCCATAACCTAAGGCTGAAGGAATGGTTAATTTGCGACGACCACCAACTTTCATGGAGGCAACCCCCTCATCCCATCCTTTAATCACTTGTCCAATACCAATTTTAAACTTAAAAGGGGTTCCCCGATCCCGGGAACTATCAAACTGGGTGCCGTCTGTGAGTGTACCGGTATAGTGAACCGTTACCAGATTGCCAGTGGTGGGAGAGGCACCCTTACCTTCAATTAAATCCACATATTGAAGTCCAGATTTGGTAGTAATTTGATTGTCTGTCATAGTGTTCGATTGGGATTGGTTGGGGGTTAAAAGGTTTGCTTGGGCAAGACTAGTGGGATTGATTGATGTTGAAACTGAATCAGAGGGTTGAATGGTCATCAAATTGTTGGCGATCGCCCCTGGTGGATTAACTAGTTGAGATATAACTAACACCACCAGACAGACAATCATTACGCCCAAACTCATTAAAATAGGCTTCACATTTCACCTCACAAAAATTTAATTTTTACGGCGTGGTTTGTTTTTTAATATCCTTTCACAACAAAGAGAGTGAGAGAACTATCGCCAAAGCCGGTTTTCCAAATCTCGAATCTGGCGTTCCAGCCGATCGATCCGCCCCCGTAATTCATCCATTTCTGCTTGTCGAGGAACTCCCATATCCTGTAACAGATTCCGTAATTGCCGTTGAAACTGAGCATCAAAGTTTGCTTGCTCAGTTTTCATCCGTTGCATTAAATCATCGACAAATCCGTTAGCCTGTTCAGAATCAAGTCTACCCGTCTGTACCCATTCATCACTCACTTGTCGTAGTTTTTCAGCTACCAAAGAAGTAGTTCCAACTCCGATAAGGAGTAACTGACGGAGTAAATTATTACTATCCATGCCCGTATGTACTGACTCCAGTTTTATATCAGTTTACCCTTTGTCGGTTTGAATTGCTGATACCTTTTTGGGGGAAACAGCGCAGATGCTAAGGGGTTGAAGATTGGACTAAATCCAGCTTTCTATACGAATGTTATCGATAACATGGCAGGCTTTCCTGAAAAATAAGACCTTTTTCAGGGGGTAGGCACTGAAACGGTAGGGGAGAAAACACTTCAAATTAAAACTTGTTCAGATCAATGCCCGCTTCCCGAGCAAAAACGGCCAGACTCTTTTGTTCCAAGGTTTTAATTGCCTGAGTAGATAGCCGTAAGCGAACCCAGCGATTCCCTTCAGCCCACCAAACTCGTTTCCATTGTAAGTTTACATGCTGTAGTTTTTTTGTTCGACGATGGGAATGGGAAACAGCAAAGGCATTATTTGCTTTTTTACCCGTTAATTGACATTTACGACCCATAACATTAACCTTGTAAAATTGAACCTTAATTATAATCTAAGACTGTTGTGATTAACTAACCTATCTTGATTTAGCGGAAAATACATGTGGTTCCACTCCACATATCCGTCACCCGATCAGTTGGTTTTCCTCCACTTAAAAGACCTGATAAGTTACCTGCTGAAAATTCAGTTCCCAGGGAACTTTGAATGATTTTAACGGCATAAGCTTGATTCAGTTGAGTGGCACTAGAGCCAACCCCAACTCCTGCCATCGTTTGTAATTGCTGAGCATTTTTCTTGCGACCGTCCACAAACCATCCCGCAAATCGACCGTTGGAAAAATAGAGAGTTAATCCATCTGACCAAGTGGAAAATCCTAAAGAACCAGCTCCACATTCCGAGTTTGTCCCCCTTTGATTCGGTTTACCCTTTAGAGTGGTAAGGATCGGGATCGCTTGATTTTCCTTCATACCAAAAGGCACTAGCCGTGTATTTCCAGTGGTGGTATTGATCACCCGTACCCCCCCTGCATCAAGGGTTAGCTTGGAAACAGTAGGTTTTGATGGGTTAACCTGCCGCAGTTGAGCCTGACTGGCTACAGGGATAGAATTAGCCCAAACGAACGACGGATAGACCCAAAAAGAAGTGACCAAGCCCAGAATGATGGAGGTTTTCATTGCGAATAGCCTAAAATATTATTTTCTTTCAAAATTAACGTCAAAAGAACTAAAACGGCACTATAACTGTAAGCATTGGCAATTAATAACACCTTTAATTCTTGATTATCGTCTCTTTGTTCCCGTCGCAACATACTGCGGCGATATCGATACATTTTGGAATGTCGATTGATGGGTTCTGGTTGAATCGCCAATAATAATTTTAATACATTAAGGACTTGCATTTCAAATAAAACGGACAGGATAAAAGCAATAACGCCAAGGGTACCCAACCCAATTAGGATAGAGTGCTCGTTTCCACTCCATATCAAGTGGGTGAACAAAATATAACTGATCAACTGGGTACGCCACGCTTCAGAAATCATCGACTGGGTTATAAAAAAGACAAGCCAACCGAGGACAGTTGAGAATAAGTTCAGGGTGGTTGCATATTGAATGCTGTTTAAACGAGATAAATTGAGTTGTCGATGAATAATCGTTGCCTCAATAGCAATAGATGTGAGTAATAAAAGGGTCTGAAATATGAAGGCTCGTAATGGCAAAATCAACATAACAAAACGTTAGGACAGGGATAATGGTTAAAGTCAACGATTCCCACCGACGCGATTCATGGAGTCACCCAGTGGGATCCATCAAGCCCATGGTAGGGGATTGGGGATGAATATCTGACGGAATGCCATCCATGGCTTATTTCAACATTTATTTAGAATTAACCTTTCTGTTATACTGACCTAAGTATGATGACCGGGTGAGGTGCTAATCAGTCCAATATTCCCAAACGGCTTAAAATCCAAGCATACTATAATCATTGGTAAAATGTGCATTAGGGGTTTACACTAAGTCGAGGAAGACCATTCTTACGTCATTGGTTTTGTTCAGCACTCAGTAAATTTTCTTTTGTTTACGCTTTGCCATTTTATCTGTCCGCTTACTGAACCTTGCTTGTTTGCATGAATGCCTCTGTGAGCATCACTCCTTCTTCTACTGCACTGACTGACTCTCAAACTCCCTTGATTCTGAGGAGTCTGCCCAATCCCCCGATGGCTGAAGATGTCTGTCCCCGGCGGGCACGTCAGCAGCTCGATTTATTATTGTTAGCGATTGAAGCTCTAGACCTTAATGGTTCAGAAGCCATTTTGACCATGGTTAAGGAATTAGAACTAACGACTATCATTAAGCATCGAGTCTATCTCTGGCAACTCCGTAACTCCAATCCTCTGCGGAGATATACCCAGCGGCAACCCCTTTCCTTGGTAGAAGCAAAGGCAATGGTGGCAATTACGTGTTACCTAGCTCGTCGGTTGACAGTGGTCATTCGCCAACTATTATTTGCCTATGAACACTTGCAAAACAAACAACTTTCACCTGAACATCATTTCCGCCTTGCTGTTTATTTAGATCGATTTCGAGCCCATTTCCGCAGTCGGATGAATCCTAAACGTGCAGTTGTTGCTTCCTACACTGCTGATGACCAAAAATTGAATGATTTGGCAATCAGATTGTTAGGTCAGTTATTATTTTGTACCGGGATCTTTGGTATGCAACGATTATGGGCAAGCTTATTTGATGGGGAAGTGAAATGAATATTCAAATCCAACGCCGCTATGGCTCTAACTGCACCCTCACCCTCGATGGACTAGGCGATCGCTTGTCGTCATTGGGTTCTAGCGATCGCCCTCCCCTTTCAATTTTACTCAATGTTGCCTGTCAACTCCCTGGTCAGGCTTCTCCTCTTTTAGGGGGGCGGGATCTTCTAGAGCACTTGGTAGTAGCTGTCAGCTCCTATGCTCAGCGATATTTAAGTGGGGTTCCTGTCCAACATCATCAACAAACACCCCTAGTCTCTATTGATCCCGTTGGAACCAAAGCTCACCGACTAGCAATCCAACCCATCTTGCTTCAACCCTATCAACCTTCCACCCCTCTCCTTGAAGTTGAGCTAAATACAACCCAGTTATTTGAACTTGTTGAAGCAGTTGATCAATTCTTGCAAGATAATCAAACCTTACCTGACCTTGCTTTACAAGTTACACCGGTTTCCCGACGGGAAGCCGTTATTCACCGTCCTATTACCCAACAAATTGTTGCCTTTATATCTGGTTTATCGACCCTAGCCATTGCGGCAACCGTCCTCTTCTTTTTCATACCCGCCCCCAAGCCCATCCAAAACTTAGGACAAAAAATTACCACTGCCAACAACTTACCTATTAATGGTATCAGTCCCACCAATAGCCCTAGCCCCCAGTCCACCCCCAGTCCCTCTCCTGTCACAACTTCCAGTTCCGATCCATCTGGAATTTTTGAAACAGGTACTGAAATTAGGGAGCCACAAGAGGTGGAACGACTTTGGGATATTGTTTATGAGAACATCAACCGAGATTGGCGAATCACCCCCACCTTTGAGGAGGAATTAGTCTATCGGGTGGCAGTTGGCAGTGATGGAACCCTATTGGGTTTTAAGGGGGTCAACGCAGCCGCAGAAAATGAAACCTATATGAAAGAAACTCCCCTATTAGATTTACTCAAAATTCCTCCCACTGGGGGAACTAATCCAGAAATTGTCAATGCCCAATTTAAGGTGGTATTTAAGCCGAATGGGGTACTTCAAATTAATCCATGGCGTGGAAGTGCCCAGTAAGATTAACGTGCCATTGGTTTCCAAAACCAATGGCACAATCAACCTAAAACCATACTTTCAAGCTTCCTCCCCTCTTATCGATGCACAGCGTTATCATCCCTATCATTTTAATTCATGGCAGATTCCACTTTGAGTACTCTCTTTTTTGACGGGGATGGTAAAAATGATCATAAGTCATTTGAACTACCCGGAGCCCGTCGTCATTACAACCCCCATCGCCCAGGGCAGGTGGAACACATTTGTTTAGAGTTGGAGTTGGATTTTATCCATCAGCGTTATGACGGAGTCTGCGGTATCCGCTTAAATCCCATTCGGAATGGCATCACCACCTTAGTATTAGATGCAATCGATTTGACAATTACCGCCGTACACATTCACTACCATCACCAAGATAATCCTGAAGCTGAAAGTATCCCCATCCATCAACCCTTCGACTATGACGGATCCCAACTATCCATCCATTTAACCCAACCTACCATCGCCAACCACATCATCAACATTTTGATCACCTATGGAGTAGAAAAACCAAACCGTGGTCTGTACTTCATCACACCCACTCCATCTTATCCACACAAACCCCTGCAAGTGTGGACCCAGGGAGAAGATGAAGACTCTCGTTATTGGTTTCCATGTTTTGACTATCCCGGTCAATTGGCAACATCAGAAGTCAAAGTACGGGTGCCGTCTAATTTATCGGTCATTTCCAACGGAGAACTCATTCATACCCAATCAGAGGGTGATACTGTCATCTATCATTGGTTCCAATCCCAAGTACATCCCACCTATTTGATGACTGTGGTGGTTGGCGACTTTGGAGTGGTAAAAGACCAATGGAATGGACGCCCTGTCGATTATTATGTGGAGAAAGGACGGGAGGGTCATGCTCGGATTAGTTTATCTAAAACCCCCCGCATGATTGAATTTTTCAGTACTCGGTTTGATTACCCCTACCCCTTTGCTAAGTATGCACAAATTTGTGTGGATGACTTTATTTTTGGTGGGATGGAGAATACTTCAGCGACCATACTCACCGATCGCTGCTTATTAGATGAACGGGCAATTTTAGATAATCGCTCCACTGAACATTTGGTAGCCCATGAATTAGCCCATCAATGGTTTGGGGATTTAGTGGTGATTCGCCACTGGTCCCATGCTTGGTTGAAAGAAGGGATGGCATCCTATGCTGAAGTGATGTGGACAGAACACGAATATGGAGTTGATGACGCAGCCTACTATCGATTCAACCAGGCTCGAAGTTATATTGCCGAAGATAGTGGGCGTTATCGTCGTCCCATTGTCACCCATATTTATCGGGAGGCAATCGAACTTTATGATCGCCATCTTTACGAAAAAGGGGCGTGGATCTACCACATGATCCGGTCCGAATTGGGAGACGATTTATTCTGGAGTGGAATCGCTACTTTTGTTAAAAATAATGCCTTTCAGACCGTAGAAACAGTGGATTTACTGAGAGCGGTTGATCAGGCAACCGGTCGTAACTTACTATCCTTATTTGATCAATATGTCTACCGTGGGGGGCATCCCAGTTATAAGGTAACCTACTCTTGGGATAGCACAGAACATTTAGCTCAGTTACGGATTGTGCAAACCCAAGCCAGGGAGGGGGAAAACCACAAGCTTGGGGACTTATTTGATTTGCTCATTCCCGTTGCATTTGCCTATATTCAAGATGAAGCAACAAGGACTGTTGAATTAAAGCAATTCAAGGTACGCATCCATGAGCGAGACCAAACCCTTTACTTCCCCCTGACGGATAAGCCAGATTTTCTGTGTTTTGATGTGGGCAATCATTACTTAAAAACTGTTGCTTTGGAATACCCGATGGGAGAACTAAAAGCCCAACTACAGTTTGACCCCGACCCCATTGCTCGTATTTTTGCTGCCGAGGCACTTGCTAAGAAAGGGGGTTTAGAGGCAGTGAAAGCCCTGCACCAAGGGATTAAACATGACTCTGTTTGGGGAGTGAGGGTAGAATTGATCAAACAGTTGGCAACCATTCAGTTGGATCACGTAAGTGATCTCCTAATTGAGAGTTTAAGTGACTCTGACCCCAGGGTTCGGCGTGCAGCGGTGGAGGGGTTAACCCACTGTAAGACTGTTGCCAGTGGAAATGCCCTAATGACTTTATTGGAAAAAGGAGACCCTAGTTACTATGTTGAAGCGGCGGCGGCTCAGGGGGTAGGGACAATGGCAGGGGTTGGTGGAAGCCTGTCAACTGAGGTGGTCATCCCTCTATTACAACACGTATTAAGGCATCGCTCAGGCTGGAACGAAGTTGTCAGGAGCGGGGCAATTCGGGGGCTTAGCCGTATGAATACTTCCGAATCTGCCCTCAGTGTAGTTCTAAGCTATACCGACATCGGAATCCCCCAGTCTTTGCGTCTGTCAGCCATTCGAGCCTTGGGATCCCTTTCAGTTGGACAAACTCCAGTCCAGTTAGAACGGATTTTAAATCGGTTAGAGCAACTCACCAGGGAATCCTTTTATTTGACTCAAGTGGCAGTCATTGGGGCGCTAGGTCAGATGGAAACTCCAAAGGCTATTACCATTTTGCAAACCCTTGTCGCTCACACCAGCGACGGTCGTATCCGTCGAATTGGGGAAGAAGCCATTCAGAGTGTCCAAAAGGGAATGGGTTCGGATAAGGCAATTAAACAATTAAGGGAAGAACTCGAACAACTTAAGAAAGATAACCAAGGATTACGAAGTCGTTTAGCTGCTTTGGAGGTAAAGACAGAACCATAATCTATGGGTTAAGCCTTTAAATGCGAACTGAATCCAAAGGATGACAGAAGTTGGATAATCCTTGTTTCAGTACAAAAATGACCACAGGGGTGATTAAATAGGTCGGGCAAATTCCTGATGCCTTCAGATGGTGACTAAGGGCGATGACATTCCCTTTAAACCTACCAGGCAGTGTTTCATTGGAAAACCCATCCCTCACCTCTGGATGACAGATAATGCCACGATAACCCTTTGCTAAGGATTCTAACCAGCGATCGCTAGTATCAGGCTCCAGACCAAACCGAAGTGCCATGGTGATTGCAGCATCTTCAACATTTCCATCACACTCTTCAATTAAATCCAAGCATTCCATTGCCATAGAATTATCGGCAAGTTGGGAGCGCAGTTGGGCAATCTCTTCAAATGTTAGATTAATCATTCAAACCTACAGGACATCAATACCAGTCTTTCATCAAACGGTATCACCATAATCTAATAATTCGACCATTGAAATATCCCCAAGATGTAAAACACCATGGGGATATTTCGTCATGAAGTTAAAAATAAACCGTAGTCATTGATTCTATGGACTGGAACCACAAGCCCACTAGCTATCCTGACTTGTCTTGCCAAGTGCTTCATCCTTAAGGGACTGAACATAGTGAGATAACTCTTGTCGGGTAGTAGCCTTCAGCAAGTATCGATAAATAAACCAACCCGAATACCCTAAGCCAATTAATTCAAAGAAGGGAGAAAGGAAAGGGATGTCATTCAGGGCATCTAAAATAGCTAAAACAGTTTTGAAAATAATAATACCCACCACAATGAATACTGCGTACAGAATGGGTCGGTTATATTTTTGATAAAAATCACCCACTAATTTGGGAACTTCTTCCAGAAAACTTGAAACCTGGCTGAAGCTTTGTCGCCATTCCTGATTCGTTTCATCTGTCAGGGAAATGTTAGTCACAGCTACTTCCTCACCATTAAAATTGCTTATTTATTATAGTAGCCTAATGGCTGGTATACTGTTTTAGAGTATACAAATTTTTATTATCACTCCTTTTCATTTCACCACTCACCTTTGAATGGAAACTTCCATTTGGTATGGTCTAATAATTGGCAATTCGCGGCTGCACTGGTCGCAGTGGTCAGGTGAAACATTGCTCAAGGTCGTTCATACCCCCCATTGGTGCCTTGATACATCTCTTTCCCTTGACCATTCATGCATTCATTCACACATCAGACCCCCTTCTAATTGTCTGCCGGTACCAGAGGAAGACCTAGTGAATGCTGAAATCTGGATTGCTTCGGTGGTGCCATCTCAAACTAAGCAATGGCAAGGGTATTATGGGCATCCGCAAATGGTGACCCTAGCAGATGTACCCCTTAGTAACCCTTACCCCAGTTTGGGCATAGACCGAGCCTTAGCAATGTGGGGTGCTGAAAATCACTGGGGATGCCCAGTTTTAGTCATCGATGGAGGCACAGCTTTAACCATCACTGGGATGGATGCCCATGGTCAATTGGTTGGGGGGGCTATCCTGCCTGGACTCATGAGTCAATTTGTTACGTTGTCCCAAACAACGGCGATGCTCCCTTGGACGGAAATGCCTACCGCTTTACCAAAGCGATGGGCTCTTGATACCACAGAAGCAATTACCAGTGGAATCATCCATACCCTGATTTCTGGCATTCAACAGTTTGTGCATCACTGGTGGTTGAATTTTCCTGGTTCCCCTGTTGTTTTAACTGGTGGGGACGGCGATCGGTTGTATGAATACTTAACTCAATATGATGCCAAATTTGCCGGTCAGCTATCTAAAGACTCCGTCTTGGTTTTCAAGGGTTTATCAAATGTTCGCAGGATCCATCCCAATTTTCCAGCCCTCACCCTAGATCCCTCTCCCAGCTTTGGAGAGAGACTTCAATCCAGCTCCCCTTCGTTCATTTTGGGCGAAGGGGTTGGGGAATGAGGGCAAATTTGTAAAACTGGGATGTACTCTGTTCCCAACACTTTTCCAGTTAAAAAATCTAGGATGTGATTTTTGATGCCACTGGATTCTTGACTGAGTAAGTTAGGGTCAGGAAATGATAATTCCTTTATTTCAGCTTCAGGAATTAATTCAGCATAGAGCTGAGCCATCGCAACATTATTAGGCTCATCCAATGGATTCACTAAAACCAACGTGGGAACCACTAATTCCCCTAAACGTTCCTGGAGTAGCTCCCCGGCAATTTCCTGCCATTTTCGCTGGCACAATAATTGCTTCGCGACAGGAAGACGGCGTAATTTTTTTCGTAAAACCAACCACTTGGGAATTTCTTTTCCACTTCCCAGCATACGCATGATGGGATAGATGATTTTCAAGATTCCCACCAATAGGGAAGGACAAGTAATCAACCATTTCCCTGCTTGCCAGGGATTGGAACAACCAACGGGCTTTACCCCCTCAGGGGTGATTAAGATTAGCCCCATGACATGTTGAGGATGGCGCAGCACATAACTGGCTGCAACCCATGCCCCTAATCCATGTCCCACCAGATAGAATTGATGTATCCTCAGGGAATGGAAATATTCCTCTAAACAATCTACTTCCAATTGAATGGAATATGAACACTTTGGTTTTCCAGAGTCTCCCATACCTAGTAAATCGGGGACAAAACAATGGAATTGATTTTTAATGTGTTCAATGGTGGGTATCCATTCCTTCCCATCGGTCAGGGTGCCATGAAGAAAGACAACTGCCTGTCCCTGTCCAATTTCGCGCCAGAACAATTGACCTTTCGACAGTTTAATTCTAGATTTTCGTAGGGTTAACGTCATGATGATTCAAGATAAAAAGCTAAGCTAAGGTTGTAACTCCTTGAAGATAGTCATGGATTTGGCGGTCATGGTCATGGCTGAGGTATCCCAGGGGTATATCTTTCCATGAATAGGCTTCAATGTGAGAAATTTCCAGGGAATCCTGAATACCCATGGTTCCGTCAACCTGTGCTGCCACAGCAATACAAACAGAATGAAACCTTGGATCCCGTTGGGGGCTTGAATAAATACCCACTAAACGTTCTAATTTGATAAATTGTAATCCTGTTTCTTCCGTGAGTTCTCTACGAACCGCCACGAGTATTTCTTCTCCCCAATTAACCATTCCTCCGGGTAAACTCCACAAGCCATTATCTCTGCGTTTTACCAGAACAACTTTGCCATCAGGCATCAGGGCAATAATACTGATTGCTAAGATAGGATGCCCCAGTAACAACCCTACGCCTTCCTTAAGCCAGTGACAAAGTTGACTGATTGGGGATGGAACCATGAATACAATCTGGAAACAATTTATGACTTGAAGATTGGCTGCGGGAGAACTGGATTACTCCAACCCTAGGTCTTTCAGAATTTGAGCAATATGAACAGATGGTTTTACATTTAAGTAAATTTTTTCAATTATCCCATTGGTATCAATGACAAAGGTGTTCCGGTAAATACCGTTGTATTCTTTACCCATCATTTTTTTTAGTCCATAGCTACCGTAGTGTTGAGATAGGGTTCCATCTGGATCACTCAGGAGAGGAAAAGGTAAATCATACTTCGTTATGAACTTAGCATGGGAAGTCTGGTTGTCAGTACTGACTCCCAATACCACTATGCCCTGAGTTTGAAATTTATCGTAGGCATCTCTGAAATTACATGCTTCCGTAGTACATCCGGGGGTATTATCCCTAGGATAAAAATATAAGATGACTCGTTTTCCTCGAAAATCACTCAAACTAACCAAGTTGCCATGGGCGTCGGTTAGATTAAAATCGGGGGCTGGTTCGCCAACTTGAAGGGGCATATCAATTTTCCTTAAATCAATGCACTTATTAATGTTTTACAAACTAAGGTGTCCAGAACATGACAAATCATGGAAATTTTTTATTTCGTTTGCCCACAGGAAGAGGGAGGAGGTCAGGAGTCTTTCACAATACAGTTGAAGTCTGCCAGGATTAATGCATGGTTACGAAGTATGGCTAACAGGTTCAGTCGATTATGGCGAATATCCGGGTTTTCATCCATAACTAACACACTGTGGGGTCCATCAAAAAAATCGCTCACTGGTTGAGCAATTGCTACAAGCCCGGCAACTAATTTTTGATAATCCCGGTCCATCTGACATGATTGAGTGATGGGTAACAGTTGTAGAAGAGCGTCGTAGAGCCCTTGTTCCGATGGCTCTAGAAATAAGTGGGGGTTTATGATAGATGCCGGGTTTAAGACCTCTTTGGGTAGATCTCCGTGGATGGCTAAACGAGAGGCACGGTTGACGGTTGGGTAAATTTGTCCAAGGGTGCCGTTGTGGCGAATTGTCTGTAGAAATAGAGCTCGGTCAAGTCCATTTAATAAATCTTGTAATACCAGTTGGGTATAGGTGGAGTCATTGTCTCCCAATACAGCCTGAACTAGGTCATAGTCAATTGACCGCTCGTCTTGTAACAAGTTACGCACCCGTTGAATGAAGAAATCCCGTAGGACTGGCAGGGGGTTTTGCCGTTCTCCTTTGGCAGCGAATTGGATGCAGGTGTTTTCAAGTAATGTGAATAAGTTAAGGGGTAACCGTGCTGACCAAATGATATTAATAATTGCATTAGCCGCCCGTCGCAAGGCGAAGGGGTCAGAGGAGCCGGAAGGTAGCAGCCCAATTCCAAAAATATTTACTAGAGTATCAAGGCGATCGCTAATACCGACTACCTGTCCCGGAAGACTTTGGGGTAAAAAATCATCGGCATTGCGGGGTAGATAATGTTCAAAAATACCACATGCAATTTCTTCCGATTCACCACTCACCAATGCATAATTCTGTCCAATTACTCCCTGGAGTTCTGGGAATTCTCCTACCATTTGGGTCACTAAATCCGCTTTACACAATAATGAGGTGCGGAGTATGGTTTGCTGCTGTTGTGCATTTAGATTTAACTGCCTGGTAATACAACCAGCAATTTCCTGAATCCGTCCCACCTTTTGTCCCATGGAGCCCAGGGTATCTTGAAACGTCACCTGTTCCAACTTGGGTAGAAACTCTTCCAACGAGTGGGTGGTATCAGCTTGGTAGAAAAACTGAGCATCTGCCAGTCGAGCCCTAATGACCCGTTCATTCCCGGCTGCAATCAGGCTTGACTTTGCTGGGTCTCCATTGGAGATGGTGATAAAGTATGGAAGCAGGGGTGCCCCATGTATGGGTGCAGACAACTCCCCTCCCAGTTCCCCTTGTAGTACCGGAAAATAACGCTGGTGGGTAACCATCACCGTAGTAATCACCTCCGGCGGCAGGTTCAAAAACTCTGGATCATAGGCACCAATAATAGCGGTGGGCCATTCGACTAAATGGGTTACTTCATCCAGTAGTTCAGGATAAATAACCGCATGACCCCCCACGGTTCGAGCAATTGCCTGAACCTGTTCTTGGATGGAATGCCGACGATGGAGGGGGTTCACTTGTATAAATGCAGACTGTAATTGACTTTGGTAACGACTGCTATGGGTGATTTCAACGGGTTGGGGATGGAGAACCCGATGTCCCTGGGAATAAAGTCCGCTGACCATGGTTTCAGTGCCATTGGTGATGGTAATGGGCAGGAGTTGTTCCTGCCATAACGCTAATAACCAACGAATTGGACGGGAGAATTTCAAATCCCCGTCTCCCCAGCGCATGAGTCGTTTGCCCTCTAAACCCATAATCCATTCATATGCCAAATGACTCAATAGTTGAGAAGTGGGTTGTCCTGGTGTACGTTTGAGAGCAAATAAAAATTCACCTTTATCCGTAAGACGGGTTACCAGTTGTTCCACCCCTAAACCCTGCTTTTGGGCAAAGCCAATTGCTGCTTTGCCAGGCTGTCCGTTGGTAAATGCTGCCTGTAGGGAGGGACCCTTAATTTCTTCGTGGCGATCCGGTTGCTGAGCAGGTAGTCCATGAACTAAAACCACTAACCGTCGGGGAGTTCCATAAACTTCAATTGACTCGGCAGTGAGAAAATGATCAGAGAGACTGGCAGATATTTGCGATCGCCATTGATGTAATGCACCGGCAACAAAGGTTGCAGGCATTTCTTCCGTACCTACTTCAAGTAAAAATGTATTTTTATCCATCTGAATCAACCCCCGAAGAATGATGGTTTTAGCTAAAAACTATTCTACAGTTAAGCCGACAGAGAATCCGTCATGCCTCCTAAGGTGAACTTCGGGAGGATGTCATGGTTGAATATAACTGCTTAAACCGTTTTTGTTGGTGGTGATGATCAACAATTGGATGAGGATAGCCGCAACGATCTCGATCCAATGGCAAAATTTTACCAGTCACTAATTCAGGTGCTTCCATATTTCGTAGTTCTGGCACCCATTGACGGATGTATTCCCCTTCTGCATCAAACTTTTGGGTTTGGGTATGGGGGTTAAAAATCCGTAGTGGTCGGGGATCCATGCCACTGGAAGCACTCCATTGCCACCCCCCGTTATTTGCTGCCAAATCTCCATCAATCAGGTGTTGCATAAAGTACTGCTCACCCCACCGCCAGTCTATAATCAAATCTTTAGTTAAAAAACTAGCCACTATCATACGGCAGCGATTATGCATCCAACCAATGGTATTTAATTGACGCATGGCTGCATCTACAATTGGATACCCTGTCCGTCCCTCACACCAAGCTTGAAAGTGGTTAACATTGCCTTCCCATGGGAACTGATGCCAGATGGAACGATAGGGACCGTCGGCAAGTTGGGGAAAATGATAAAGGGCATGTTGGTAAAACTCCCGCCATGCCAATTGTGTTTGCCAGCCTTGGATACTTTCCCTGGATTCGTCACTGCGACAATGGTGCCAAGCTATTTCAGTTGCCGCCCAGACTGTACGAATGCCCACCGTTCCAAACTTGAGTGCAGGGCTCAGTAGGGATGTGCCAGGATGGGCGGGATAATTGCGTTGGGTTTGGTATTCATCAATGGACTGATGACAAAATAGGTGTAACTGGTTTTCTGCAGCCGTTTCCCCCGGGGAAAGGATGAATTCACCATCCCATTGATAACCTAGGTCATAGATAGTAGGAAGAGCCACCCCATCCAACTGGGATTGGGTGAGGGCATCCACCCCTAAGAAATCAAGGGGTGGATCCACCGGTGTTGGTTTAGGGCGATTCCTCCAATTACGGCAAAAAGGGGTAAAGACTGTATAGGGCTGCCCCGTCCCTGTGTAAATATCAGCGGGGGCATGGAGTAGTTGATCCCATCCGGCATAAACACTAATTCCCATGGATTTTAATGTCGCCCTTACCTTAATATCCCGTTCCTGGCTATAGGGTTCCACATCTAAATTCCAAAATACCCCGCTAACCCCCAATATGGCTGCCACCCGTGGAACCCAATCCACCGGATCCCCGTGGACTATCACCAACTGCCCTCCTTTTTGGTGATAGGATTTTTGTAATTCTTGTAAACACCCAATTAAATACATCACCCGCACTGGTGCCACATCATTTCGTTGTAGAATTTGGGGGTCTAAGCAAAATAACCCTACCATTTGGGGATCCTGCTGTCGCGCCATGGATAACCCCAAGTTATCAGACAGGCGTAAATCACGTCGATGCCAAAAGAGAGTGGTCATAGGGTTATGTGTAAAAATAGGGGAGGCTTACCCTGGATGGGGCAGCCATCCCTGGGTAGATGGGAGGTAATTGAATACATCAACAGTTTATCCATCATTTTCAGGTGTAGGGCTAATATCTTGAGGGGGAATAAACACCCCTAGCCGATGGGCAATGGCAAGTAGATGGGGAATTTTGATTCCATCTAAATGGGAGAGAGATAGTTCAGTTTTGAATGGTTCCAAGTTGGTAGGATAGGTTTGACGTTGCAACTTATTCCATACTACTTCCTGAACTGATACCAAATTTAGGGGGAGTTTTATGGTTTCACTCAACCGTAATAGACGCAGAAGACAATCACTGACAGTCACCACTTCTTCGGGATCATGGGTTAGGAAGAAATGGTGTACCAGGTTAGAAACTAACTGTTCCAGCATTGACCGAGCCTCTAACAGATGCAGTTGACAGCCTAAATGATGGGCTTCCCGGGCGATCGCCTCTAATTGATTTAAATGGACACCATAGGAAAGGGGTTGACCAAGTACCCGTTTTAAAGATTCCAACCCATCTAGCACCTGACAACTCAGAGAAACTTCAGCCGCAACCTGTAACTCTTGAGGAACCTCTAATTCATCTTCACGGAAGGCTACCAAAATACCATAATTGTCGCGGTAAACTTGGGTATAAAGCTGATCTAAGCGGGATAGGGTGGTCTGGGTCAACAGACGAATGATACGATGCCGGTCCTCAGCCAACAAATTTGACAAATTAAAGGATGACTCACTGATCAACTGTTCCATTAGCAACAAAGTTTGAGAAGCACTTGCCTGTAAAAAAACATCCATTAATTGATGTTTAATTGATTGGTAAATTGCCTCACTATGATTGCTTTGTAGACAGCAATGGAAGTCCCATCCCCCCAGATGGAGAACTGCAAATATTAACTGTTCTGACTCCTCCGTAATATCAGAAACCAACTGTAATTCACCCACCGATAAGGTAAGACTGCCCAATCGATGAAGTTGGACATCAAATTGGTGGATGGTATAACAATAAAACTGTTGGGTGGGTGCGTAAGTCGTAAACAGGGAACTGATGGCATAATGGGCTGCCACCTGTCGTAAAGTAACCCGGGATGGTTTTACCAACTGATCATAGATTTCAGAGCCATTGCCATATTGGGCAACATTACTGGGAGCATCCGCCAACCGATTGACTAACCCATCCTCCAACTGTATTTTCCCCACCTCTGCTGCTAATTGAACAGAACGAGCCCCATAGCGTAAAATCTGGGTTCCCTCCGGGCGGGATATTTCTTCAAAAAACCAGCCACAACTGGTATACATCAGTAACCCATGACGTTGCATTTCCAACAACTTTAAGGCATTTACCCGTTCAGTTGGGGTGAGGGTATGGGTGCATTGTTGGGCTAAAAAATCATTGACTACGGATGGCTGGCGATGGTGGATCACTTGGATGTACTGATCCCTAGCTTGCCAGACATCGTGAAAATAGTCACGTCCTTCCTTTTCATAGATGGTAATCAATTCATCCCGTAGCCAGTCTAAGGCATCTCGGAGGGGGCGACGCCATTGTTGTTGGGTGGAAGCACTCCCTCCACAACCACAATCCCCTTGCCAGCGATCAACTCCATGGACACAACTCCATGCCGTAAGGGGTTTCAACTGGACTTCCCAAGTGGGGGGACAAATACTCAAATAATGGGCAAAATTGGTAACGGTCCATTCCAAGCGGGGAAATTCTTCAGCAAAGGCATAGGCAAGGCATCGTTCCACTCCATGTTTGTGATGACCGAAGGTTTCACCATCAGTGGCTACCGAAATTAACTGGGATGGGCGATTATCCCCTCTGATGGCTAATCCTAACCGTTTGGCAAAGTGATAAGAACTATAAAGAACCTCCCCAAATCCCATATCTCGAGAAATGGGACCATCATAGAAAAAAATATCAATAAATGGAGATGGGGTTCCATCATCAGGGTTGGAGTTAGATACATAACAACGGTAGGGACGGGTGGTATCAATTTGACCGCCCCCCACTCCTTGCCATTGGGATTGGGGGTTCCCATTGATCCCTAGGGGACGGCAGTTTTCAGCCTGGGATGGGGCTAGGATGATAAATTTTATTCCCTCAGCAATTAAAACTGAGAGGGTCTCAGCGTCTACTGCAGTTTCAGCCAACCACATCCCCTCTGGGTCCCGGTGGAAATGATTACGAAAATCAGCTTTACCCCACCGTACTTGGGTGATTTTATCCCGTTGGTTGGCAAGGGGCATGATCAGATGGTTATATACTTGAGCAATGGCATTACCATGACCGCAAAGCCGTTCACAACTCAGTCGATCTGCTTCTAGAATCCGGTCATACACGGTTGTATCATACCGTTTTAACCAATTCATCAATGTGGGACCGATATTAAAACTAAGATATTCGAAATTGTTGATAATGTTGACAATCTGACCCTGATCATTCAGGATGCGGGCATAGGCGTTGGGGCGATAGCATTCATGGTAGATGCGTTCGTTCCAATCATGGAAAGGAGCCGCACTGGGTTGGTGTTCAATCGCATCCAGATAGGGGTTTTCCCGTGGGGGTTGATAAAAATGTCCGTGAACAGTGATATAAATTCCTGAAGCGGTTTCTGTGGCACATCCTTCCTTCCCTGCGTTAAGAAAGGCATTGGGTTCTGTGATTGCTAATTGGCGATCGCGGTTTGGAGAACCATCACCATAAAATGATGACCAAGGTGTCGGGCAAGTAAGTGTCATGGTTGGGATGGTTAATTTAGGGAATACTGGAGGTTTGATCAATTACCATTCATGGGTGGATTAATTCAACAATAAATGACGAAAAACCTGATGTGGATTTTATCAAATATTGCAGAGAATCGCACTTTTTTTGGACATTTGTGCTGATTCCCTCCCATGCCTCCTAAGAAATTCTGTTGACTTGTTTTTCCTCCTTTAGCTTGCACCCTCCCCCGACAATACCAGACGAAACCCATTACCGAAGTCTCGTACATCCTGATTGAACCAAGCACGACTGGCGGAGCGAATATTCCGAGTATTACTCAGCCAGGAACCTCCTCGGGATATTCTGGTGAAGTTTGGGTAATCAGTTGCAGGCATACCAGTATTTTGTTCAGTCCATGGGATGGAGCCATCCTGCTGCAATCGTTCTGGTTTTTGTTGATAACCTGCGTAAAACTCATCATGACACCACTCATACACATTTCCATGGATATGGAATAATCCCCAGGGGTTGGGGTAAAGCTCATCTACAGCAATTGTTACTCTGCGATCAATTTCACCGGGTATTTCTGGTAAATAATTTGCCAAATTTGTAGTAATTCCATTTCCATAACCATAAGGGGCGGCGGTGGTTCCCGCCTTGGCGGCATACTCCCATTCTGCCTCAGTTGGCAACCGATATGTCCTACCTGTAAGTTGATTCAGGCGTTGGAGGAACACCTGGGTATCTTCCCAACTCACTCCCACCACTGGCTGATTTATTCCCACAAATTTATCTGAAATCTGGGCATCTGGTATATATTCCTGCATTTCCGGATTCCATATTAATGCCCTTCCTTCGGTAGGGTTAGTACCCATAATGGCTTGATATTGTGCCTGGGTCACTGCATACATACCCATGAAAAAATCTGGTATTATTACCGAATGTAAGGGTTCTTCAACGGAGTAGTACTCATTATCTACAGTTCGCCATTGGAGTTTGATCAGGTTTTTTTTCTCCTCTGGGGTTATTCCCATCATAAAATGACCACCAGGGATAGCCACCATTTCCAAGGGTAGGGCTCCCTCCGGCAACTGTAATTGAGTTTCGGTATATTTACCGACTGATGACTTGACCCTTACAGGCTTGATTACCAGTTGTTTGCCTTTTTGTTTGCTTGTTCCCACAGTCACAAAGTGGTAAGGTTGAACTGGTAGCCCAAGGAATTTTGGTTGGGAGCGGGATGGAAGAGGTAAAATGAACTTTAATAGTTTCTTTACCCCATTGAGGAGTAGTTTCCAAAGATTCATAGGATCAAGATGTAACAAACACTGCTTGAATGATCAATATTAATGCTCAATCTAGGGCACGGAAGAGAATTAATTAGTT
>CAIUCS010000005.1 GCA_903897715.1 uncultured Synechococcales cyanobacterium | reverse complement strand
TCGGGGTCGAGGAACTTGGCGATCAGGGTGCCCAGCGCATCCCCCTTGGACAGCGTGGGCAGTTGGTTGCGGAACTTAAAGTTATCAAGAATGTCCTGGACATTGGGGGAGAAGCCATCCAGGTAGTCCTCGAAGTCGGCGAGCAACTGCTGCTGACTGCCACGGGACTTCAGATCGCGCAGGGTGAACTTGGAGGTGTTGTAAAAAGCCTGCCCGGAGGCGTTGCACAGCGCGGCCCGTTGCTCGGTGATCTGCGCCGTGTCGAGCATCGCCTTCGTGTCCATCACCTGCTGTTTGGTGGGCTCGAGCACCGCGTCCATCCGCCGGATGACGCACATCGGCAGGATCACATCCGGGTACTTGCCGCGCTTGAACAGGTCGCGGAGGATGTCGTCGGCGATGCCCCAGATGAAGGAGACGATCGTGTTGTGGGTGGCTTGATCCATCAGTTAGTCATTTCCTTCGTACTCGAAGGTGTGGAAGACCGCCATTTTCGCCAATCTGCCCTCATATTCGCTGCCGCCCTCGGCTGGAGGCACACGGGTGTCGCGTAGGGCTAACAAAAACGGAGACGGGATGCCAGGGGTGGAAAGGGAACCAAAATTAACCTAAAAGTTTCCCTCACCCCTGACCAAACCCCTTACAATTACATTATATGTGTATACGTTTCATTCCTGCATCCCAACACTATGACTTCAGCTAGTAATGTATTAGGGGGAACCTTACAACCCTGTAGCACCAGCCCTCAAACCGGGTACTATCGCGATGGATGCTGTAACACCGGTTCAGGGGATTATGGTGCCCATACCGTCTGTGCCCAGATGACACCAGCATTTCTAGAATTTACTAAAAACCAAGGGAATGACCTGTGTACCCCCGTACCTGCCTATGAATTTCCTGGGTTAAAACCAGGCGATCGCTGGTGTGTCTGTGCCTCCCGATGGAAAGAAGCCCTAGATGCCGGGGTTGCCCCACCGGTGGTTCTAGAATCTACCCATGCCCTAACATTAGAATATGTTTCCTTCAATGAACTAAAGCCTTATGCAGTTTAAGGCAGGTAAACTCCTCCATGGGAGGTAATACTTAGGGAAGCCAAGCGGGATGAAAGCCACGAAATGGCAACTCAATGGCCATTTCCGGTTGAGGATTTATCTGAGCATCAGTGGACGGGGTAACGGGCAATAAGAAAATTTTACTAGTCAATTTATTCACAGAACTGGCTTTCCCATTAACCCTTTGAGTGACTGCTTGGTCATATAAAATTGCCAAACCATCGGGTGCCAAATCGGATTGGGTATCTTGTTGGAGTTCTAGGGGGGTGGAATTTAGGATAGTAGCCTTACCAGTGGATAAATTGATCACCACCAGTTGGGGTTGTTCTTGGTAAACCGTCCCCGGGACTAACTGGGTTAATAAGCAATATAACCATTTATTAGTGGGATCAAACTGGGCTTTAAGAATCGTTCCCTGAAACCGAATTAATTCCCGTTCCTGACCTTGGCTGTTCACCCAAAAAATAGAACGGGTGTAATCTGTATTGAACTTAACCATAGCCGCTGCTTGACCAGTTGCAGAAAAATTAAGTACCATGCCAAATTTTGGCAAAAATTCCAAGGAATCCGTTGATGTACAGGAAGTTTGCTGACATAGGGGAAGCAAAGCCAACCCCTGTCCTTGGGCGATGGCAAGGGAGGAACCATCGGGGGTAATTAAAAAATCCCCACTTGCCTGAGTGGAAATTTCCTGGGGAGATTCGCCGGAACGAATCACCCAAATCCCCCCATCAGACCCTGGATTTTTGCGGCTTATCCGCTTGATAACAATGGTACTGCCATCAGAAGAAAGGTCGAATTTCAGATTTTGATAGTCATTGGCATCTAAAATGAGGGTGAGTTGCCCGGCGGTTGCCCCCCCTGCCGATGAATCATCGGGGGAAAAGGGATTAATACCCGTGGTGATGGTATAAAGTTTCTGGTTTATTAACCCTGGTTGGGGATTAAGGGAATCCACGGCAGAAAACAGAATTCGATCCCCCTTTGGATAAAGCTTAAAATCCATCACCGTCAGATTAGCAGGGGTGAGGATGGTTTTTTGTTGACGGGTCAGGTTATATAACACTAAACGACCCTTCTCATTGTTTTCCACACCTTGGTAAACAAATGCGCGATCGCGGGATTGAAAGGTTCCCGTAAAGGGTTGGCTTTGGCTTTGTTGACCAGTTAGAAACCGGTCATAGGCTCCTCGAAGCTGAACCGTATAGTTAATACCATAGGGGGCGGGATGGTTGAGCGTATAAGCCATACGGCGACCAGACCAACTCATCCGTCCAGGCAAGGGTGGATCAATCTGTAGGTTTTTTTCCACACTACTGTGATCCATGGGACGGTTAAATGTCAATAAAAAAGCAGTATCCGTGGCACCCACCTGACGATTTTGCCAACTAAAATCCCGTACCTTTGGGGTGGTGATGTCTCCGGTCAACAGCAATAAAACGGTGAATCCGGTTAAAACTGCCATCAAAGCCAGTGCTGCCCGATCAAGCGGGTACACTTGAAGCAAGGGTTTAGGTGAGTTAGAATGGATCATAGAGCATCATCAGTAATAAGGGTTTAGGATGACCCTGGGAAAATTAACGGAATGGATTCATTTCCTGAAACCCTGATACAGTCGGTTGCCATGATTGTACATCAGCCCCTGTTAGTGTAGCAATCCTGTGTTCTAAAGAGCATGACTTGAATTCCTTTATTTTCAACAGAGGATATTAATAGCATTTTCAGGGGTCGTGGGCTGTTCAATCAATTCACAATATGGAGTCAATTCACCACCATGCCTTCCTCCCCATCATCCCAACCAACCCTTGAACGGGACTGTATGACCCTATCCCGTCATGTTTTGCAACAACTCCAACGGTTTTCCCCAGATGCCCAAGACCTGAGTTCATTGATGGGACGAATCGGACTCGCTGCTAAATTAATTTCAAGACACCTGAGCCGGGCAGGATTGATGGAGAATGTGCTGGGATTTACCGGAGAGATTAATATTCAGGGTGAATCCGTTAAACGCATGGATGCTTATGCCAATGAGGTATTTATAGCAGTCTTCCAACAAAGTGGCCTTGTTTGCCGATTGGCATCTGAGGAAATGGAACACCCCTATTATATTCCAGAGAATTGCCCCATTGGTCGCCATACCCTGTTATATGACCCAATTGACGGCTCTTCCAATGTGGATATCAACCTCAACGTAGGCTCAATTTTTTCCATCCGGCAACAGGAAGGCAATGATGAAAACGGCACCGCCACAGACCTGTTACAGGCTGGTCGAAACCAAATTGCATCGGGTTATATCCTGTATGGACCCAGTACCATCTTAGTGTATACCATTGGTCGAGGGGTACATTCCTTTAATCTAGACCCCAGCCTAGGGGAATTCATTCTTTCCCAAGAAAATATTCAAATTCCAGAACATGGGGGGGTTTATAGCGTGAATGAAGGGAATTTTTGGCAGTGGGAAGATTCTATCCGAGATTATATTCGTTACGTTCATCGCCATGAAGGCTATACGGGTCGGTATAGTGGAGCCCTTGTGGGGGATTTTCATCGCATCCTATTGCAGGGGGGGGTTTTCTATATCCTGGTACGGTAAAAAACCCGGAGGGTAAACTACGACTTCTATACGAAGCCGCTCCCTTGGCTTTTCTGGCGGAACAAGCTGGGGGCAGTGCCAGCACTGGTAGGATGGCGATTTTAGATGTCATACCCACTCAACTCCATGAAAGAGTGCCATTTTTCATTGGAAGCAAAATGGATGTAACCTTAGTAGAATCTTTTATTCAATCTGCGGGAAATTCTTCGAGTCCACAGCTGGATCCAGGGGGGATTGGGACAGACTAGCCTGACGACTGAT
>CAIUCS010000004.1 GCA_903897715.1 uncultured Synechococcales cyanobacterium | reverse complement strand
GGGGAGGGAGTTGTCAGCTTTTGAAGTAGGACGGGTTGTGATCCAATCTCGGTCATTGGGGTGGGGGTATTATCCTGACCAACCATTTGGGGTTGACTGGGTGACAGATGATCTGGGCTTTTTGGATCAACACGATTACTTAACGATTGTGGGACGGAATAGTCATAAAATCATCAGCGGGGGAGAAAATGTTTATCCCGAGGAAGTTGAAGCCGTGATTCGTGCCTGTCCAACTGTCATGAATCGACTCATCGATGTGTGCGTGGTAGGGGTTCCTGATTGGGAATGGGGGGAGGTGGTCACTGCATTGGTTGTTGTCAGGGAAGATATCAGTACTGGGGAATTACGAGATGGGATTGCCCCCTTCTTGAGTTCCTACAAACGACCTAAGTTTTGGCTTAAATGTACACAACTGCCCAGAAATTCTCAGGATAAGATCAATCGTCCCCTGGCACAAGAGATGGCATTATTGGAATTAACCCGCCAAGGGAAATCGGTTCAGCCATAGAATTACCATGGCGGTGACCATGCTCACCCTTCTAATTTTCGCTATGCCAGTCAGGGGATTACGTGCAAACGGCATCATCGTTTACTCACTGGATAGGTTGGTTCAATCTAGAGGTTTGACCTCTGACACAAACTAATTAACAGTCTCCATATCTTAAAACATCAAATGTGATATATTTCAGTAAAGGTAGGAGTAGGTAAATTTCCTGAATCATACACTAAGCTCAATTCAACCATAATCACCAATATTGAAGGTGAATTATTTTCTGAGTTGTTGCCATAACTGGAATTGATTGTTCAGGTAATTATCGTTACCATCTTATCGAAATACATTAACGATTCAAAACACCGCACACCCAAGCTTTCGGGTGGTTAACTGCTGTCTGGAAATTCCATTCATCGGACTAGCCTATGCTGGGGTGGAGGATTAACCCGAAAGGAGAATTAAAATGCCTGTTGTTTCATTGGCTCAAATGATGGAGTCAGGGGTTCATTTTGGTCACCAGACCCGTAGATGGAATCCCAAGATGTCAACCTATATATTTACCGCTCGTAATGGAGTTCATATCATCGATTTGGTACAAACTGCCAAACTCATGGATGAAGCCTATTACTACATGAGAACCATGGCTGAGCAAGGTAAAAAGTTTTTATTTGTAGGCACCAAACGCCAAGCGGCGGGGATCATTGCTCAAGAGGCTAGTCGATGTGGGGCTAACTTTGTCAATCAACGTTGGCTAGGGGGAATGTTAACGAATTGGACAACAATTAAAACTCGCGTTGAACGGTTGAAGGACTTGGAGCGACGAGAAGAGACCGGAGCGTTAAGTGTATTGCCAAAAAAAGAAGCCTCAGTCTTACGCCGTGAACTGGAGAAATTGCAAAAATATCTGGGTGGTATTAAAACCATGCGAAAAATCCCCGATGTTGTTATTATCATAGACCAACGACGGGAGTATAATGCCGTACTGGAATGTCAAAAGTTGGCAATTCCCATTGTTTCGTTGCTTGACACAAATTGTGACCCGGACCTGACTGATGTTCCCATTCCTGCTAATGATGATGCAATCCGCTCTATTAAACTGTTAGTTGGTAAGTTGGCTGATGCAATTTATGAAGGTCGTCACGGTGATCTAGGGGGGGATGGAGATAATGAAGACTATCTAGGAGCCGAAGATGATTATGAATATGATGATGCTGAATTCCCTGAGTTAGACGATGAAGACGAAGATGAACCCACAGAGTGAGGGGGAGGCTGCTCTGATTAAATCCAAGGGTCGTCATCATTTTTATCCATAATCTGGGGTTCCAATCCTGGAAATGTCGAAGCACCTACCGTTGACATAGGGGTTTCCTCCGTTGGGTCAACGGTGGTCTTTGTTCCTTCGTCTGATGGATTGGGTTGATGACTTTCAATCAACGGATCTTGAGTTGGGGCAATTGCTTCCTCTTCAGAAACATACTGGGGTAGATCAGACGCAAAAGGGTTTGGAATAGTGGGTAAAGCATCATTGGGTGGACTCTCAATATCCCAATCGTCCTCTAATTGCTTTTCCCACTCTAAATCTGTCCAATCTTCAAAAGGGTCAGATTGTTGTTCATTCATTGGTTGTGAAGGGATTGTGACGGTAAAGTCCATGTCTCTGTCGGTATCCAACAGTACCTCGCCGAACTCCCTTATTTGTTCCCACGCATGACGACCTTCTTGATGAACCCGTTTTTTCATGATCCTACTTTGCCGTTGTAGGGTTTCACTAAATTGTCTGGTTTCGGAATCAGCTTGATGGGTTATTTGTTCCATTCCATCACGGAGTTGTTCATCCCAATTCTTGGCTTGTTCATGGGTTTGTTCTTTAACTCGTTCCATCCATGTCTGGGCATAGTCTTGGACTGCCGAAGCTTTATCTTTAAGTTGGCTTGACCATGTTTGAACCCGGTTTCTGGTTTCTTCTCCCTGATGTTTGACTTGCTGAGTGAGCGATCGCCACCCTTGAACCAATTCGGTATAATCATCTTTGACGACTTCCCCAAATTTATCAAGTTTGATTTTCCAACTTTCTTGGTAAATTTCTAAAGCCTTTAAGTTAGACTGGGAAACAAGAATTCGGCTCCGACCAAAGTTTAAGATATTACCTGGTGGTAATAAATATAAACTACCAGTGACCCCTGTGATTCCATTGATCAATAGCAAATAAGCAGTAATTGCCCCTGTTTTGAGATTAAAAAAATAGTCAACAATTTTACCCACCTTGTGACCATCATCCGCCCAAACTTCGCAATTTAGAAGTGATTCCAATTGTTTAACTTTTTCGGCATCTGTTTCCACTGGATTAGATTGGACTAAGATACCGTTATCCCCCAAAGTTTTAATTTGTGGCAGATTAAATGCTAATTTCTTTGCACTTAATAACCCTGATCGACAGATAAAGCCCAAAACCCGGTGCTGGGTTGGATACATCCACAATAATTCTACCCGCCCTAGTTCATCTAAACTAGCCCGGTCTAAAACTAACTGATTCAGGAGAATACTTTGGCGAATCCCATCTGGTTGAACCATAGTAAGGAGGTAAGAAAATAAGAATTGTAATTCTAAGTCTAATTGGTTTTACTTGTAGTAGCCAGAAAAATTAACCCTTCGGAGTTAATTGTACCTCTCCATAAATATATTGCCCCAAAGCATTGGCTTGTCGAGACGGCTTCGCTTGATGTCCTTTTAATTTTGCATCCCGGATTAGGGGACGGAGATCGGACCAGAAGAATTCTCCACCACCTCCGGTTACAATAACATCTGTTACCCGCTCAGGTAACCATGCTAAAAACCGATTAGATAATTCCCGGGCAAAACTTTTCCTCAGGCTGGGAAGTATCTCATCTAGGTTGGTAGGACGAGCCATTCCTTTGGGGCGATAAAACCTTTCTCCTTCGGGTTTGTGAACTGCCTCAATCAATAGCAAGGATTGACTATCTGCCCCCTGAATTTGAGCCGCAACTTGGTCATAGAATTGATTCATGGCAAATGGCTCACTTTGAGACGCTCCCCGAGCAAACCTGAAGCGGTCTACCATCAAAAAGTCAGTTGTTTGGTGTCCAATATCCACAATTGCCACAGATAAACTGGGAAAATCGATTCCCGCAGAACGCTTATCCTGAACTTCACACCAAATTAAACTGCCATAACCTTCAGGCATAACCCACACTTGTTGAATATTAATGGTTTTACGTTCACCTCGAAAAACCATAACATGGGGAGATTTGAGAAGACCAATGAGTTGTTCTTTTTCACGATCAAATTGTTCTTGGGACAAATAGGGCAACCCTATGACTACTGCCACATCCCCGTCCACATTGAAATATCCCGCAGCAGCCAATGTTTTGATCAAAGCATCATCTACCTTAGATTGTCCAACTCCAAGATTTGCACCAAAGTCAGCGGCTAACTGACCTACTGCGTAACCCCTCCCCTGATATTCCAACCAAATGTCATTCAGCGGATCCGTAGCTTGGGTTTCAAAGCCCCCTCGACGGACTTGGTCAACTGAAAGATGGGCAACGTTAGCAGGAATAAGTACCACTTGATCAGACACGCGAGAGATGCTAGATTTAGTAGAAGTTCGACCTAAATCAACACTAAGAATGGTTACTTTAGGTAAATTGATTGCAATAGTATTGGGAGTCATGGGAAAAAGTCAGTTTATTGTTGGAAAGGGCAATCCCAAATTACCACATTAAACTGAGGTTGGAGTTATTCATTTCAACTAATGTTCAGTTTTTCTAGAATGAAAGTGAACAGATGTTATAAATTCCCTCGAACCTGCTCCACAATACCATCCCGGAGCAGAATCTCAACTTGCATTTTTTCAATCAAGTTGTCCCCAGTCTCCACCGTGAAAAAACTATCAATCTGTCCTTGGTTTACTTCTTCTTCCATATTTAAAAGCTGCACTTGCTGTAATTGTTGAAGAATTTGATTTTTCTGTTCCAACAATTGACTTTTTTGTTGGTTGACTTGGATTTGGATATTGTCAATTTGCTGAATTACCTGGGGTCCAGGTGGATTAATACTTTGTTTTTGAATTTCGGAAATCATCCGTTGCCCTTGTAGATCAAGTTGCTGTAACTGACCATCAATTTGATTAATTTGAGCTTGAAGTTGCTGTTGTGCCTCTTCTTTCCAACGAGGTGTAACAACAACTTTAACATTAACAGCTCGTTTAAGCAATAATCCACTGTTGAATAAATTCATGATGTTATGGAAGCAAATGATTGTAATGGAATTTATTGACCTGTGGTAACCACAAAAGCTTTCTTTTGCTTTTACCAACACTGTTTTCTTTATCTGATGGAACAAGTATTCTACTGTCTTCTGCTAACAGTCAAACATCTTGATGGGACGTTAAGTCATTACCATTCAGCTTCAAAGAAAGTTAACTTATTTTAGCATAAGAGATGGAGAATTATTTCGGGATCAGCAATAATTTTTCAGACAATTTTTGAGCGGTACATAAGGCAACCCATTAAAGTGCCCTAAAGTTTCATGGGTCACCGAGTTTAGCACCTTTATATCCCTGGACAAACATTGAAACGATGCCATAAAGTATGAATAGTGAAAAAATATATTTTGGTAATTCCCATAACCAAATCCAGACAGTACTAAGAAGCGTGCCATTTGGCATCCCTACAATAAAACCACAGGTAAACAATATTAATAATAAAAAATAAATGGAAATTTTCTTTGATAAATTTTTATTATATAAAATAAATAATAATTTAAAAATACTAGAATAAAATATACCAAATATTAAATTTCCAATAATAATTCCTGTCCATCCAAACCTGCGATATAAGTCTCCGTTAAACGTAATACAGTCTGAGTGACGACTACTAATTTTACCGCCTGTATATAAAGCCGAAACTTCACCAGTATCAAGTAAAGAAGGTTTCTTGGGATTGAGTACTGTCGGTTGAAAGATATACAGCACTGCATCAATTCTTTGCCAGCCAGCATGAGGTATGATTTTGGGAGTATCTCGATATACTAAGTAATCTGAACATCCAAGCAATGACTTCCCAGTCGTATAGATGGGAGACTCAGTAGAAGCATCAACCTTTGAAAAATACTTAAACCCTTCTGCTAAAATAAAAAATCTTTCTACAAGGTTACTTGCTTTAGAGTTATTAAAACTTGTAGAAATCCGATAGGCATTAATAAATGGTATTAAAAATAAACTAACCAGTAATAAACTGATAATACCTTTCTTTAAAATTGAAGAACCTTTTCCAAATATCCAGATTCCACAGATAATTAATATTCCAGGATAAATGATGTATCCCCTAGTACCAGAGGTTAAAGCAATCAGGAAATAAAAAATCAGGAATAATACAACCAATAATCTCCTATGTAACGGAGAATATCTCCAAAGGAAAGGGACTAGAACAAAACCCAAATAGATAAATCTTCCGAACGCTATAAAAAGAGTCCAAATACCATATTTTTGTCTTTCAATAATTTCTCCAGCCACTCCTCTGTCCCCTGAACCCGTAAGTATCCCAACAGTAAAGCTAGCGGTAATAAATAATATTAATATCCACGAAATAATTTCTAAGGTTCCCTTTAAATTACTAGTTTTTATATTAAATATGGGAGGCTTAAAAGATGGAGTAGAATAATTAATAAAATAATATACTGTGGCAATTAATGGAAAACTTACGATTGCACTTAACTGAACATTAAATAACCAGTTATCAAATTCATACTGTGATAATACCCACAAAGAAACACCAAGGGCGGCGGTCAAAAAATTATAGAAAGCTATAATTGTTAAAGGTGTAAGAAATAAATAATCAATATGTTTTCTTTCTATTGTAAAGCTTAACGGCAAATATAATGTAATAATTAAAGATGCCAAAAAATGATGTATTAAGGAATGGGAAAATAAAGAGGTAAACAAGAAAACAGATAAGGTAGCAATTAGAGTTAATATCAACTTAAGGTTTAAAAACTTAGAGATAAATGTAAATTCTGATTCAAATCTAGAAAGTGAATTCATAATATAAATTATGGATAAATTAACTCAATCTATAAAAGTTTCAACAAATTTAATTTTAGGATATTACCAGAAAGTTGTCTATTTTTTAAAAGAAGATTTTTTAATAGTTATAAATTCAAGGATAGTGTTACCAACTATGAAATGTCCTTTTGAATTAAGATGAATATCTTTTAAAAAATAATATTCTTCAGGGTTTTTTATTAAATTACGTGATGGTTTTATGTAAGGAATATTTAAATCTCTTGCAATTTTTTCAGTACATTTATAGTTTTCAGTAAACTCCTTCCTTAGGTCGCCAGGTATTGAAGTTAAAAAGTAAGTTCCTTGATTTTTTTTAACCATAGCATTCAGAGCTTCAACGAATCTGCGAGTAGTTGATATTTCCTCTTCTTTTAAAGAACATGTTTTTTTACTAGAATTAAAGGTTAAGCGATGATTTTCTGACTTAACTCCCTCTGTATTATTGCGTCTATTCCCTTCGAGAATTGTTGAATAAAATCTGGTAACTAACCTGGATATGTAAAAATTCCTGTTTAGAACTTGCAGCCATGAGAGTTGAGAAGATGATGGAACAATAATATTACCATTTTCATCGGATGAAGCTTCCTTAAAATAATCCATGTCTCCCGAATAATCGTTCTCGTACAACACATGAATAACAATAGAATTTTTTAATATTGAATGTTTTTTCGGAATATTCTTTAAGTATTCTCTAAAATGAATGTACGATAAAAGTGGAGAATAAGATGAAACACCAAAATTTGAAACTACTATGTTCTGAGAGCATACTTCCTTTTGGATAATACCTGAGAATGTTTGTTGATCGGTAACTTGAAATGCTTCAACAAAGGAATCCCCCAATATGAAAATATTGTTCCTATTTGATCCTTCAGAAATCTGACAAATTCCATCAAGTTTTCTATTTCCATATTCATCCGTTTTTATTAGAAAATTTCCCCACTCGCCTGATGGTGAATAACTTGTAAATTCGTAGTTTCTGGGATGTTCATGATGGCTAGTAGGACTAGGATTTAGAGGCGCATTATTATAACCGAACTGAAAAAGTCTCAGAAAAATTTCAACCAGTGCCAATGAGATAAATATTGACGAACACAGTAAAGCAATATCAGACTTTCGAGTCATATAGTCAACGGTTACACCCTAAAAAATTGTATAAATGAATGGAGCGACCACTGAACCATGGGTGAGTACTATTAAAGCTCCCATTAAGATAATTGTGATAATTAATGGAGCCAACCAATACTTCTTACGAACTTTGAGATAATCCCAGATATCTTTGATAAAATCAATAAAATCTTCCATAGTTAAAATATACGTTTGAAGTTGATTTGTCGTTGGACTAAAAATACCCTATATGTTTTTATATCCTTACTTATCTTGCTTTTGAGTGGATCATAACCAAATAACCTCATCAAAAAGGAAATAGGTAATAGCATAACCACATATACTAAAACTAACAGTAATTTATTATTAATCCATCCCAATAACGTCCCTAACTTCATCCAGATGATATATGACCAGTATAGATAATTAGGAGCAAGAAAGGTAAAAACCAAAACTGAACCCCCCACCCACAGAGTCCAAACCCTAAAACCATGTCCTAAAATACCTGGAACTAAGCCCAGTAAAACTGGAACCCCAATGCCAATTAGTAGTCCAAATTCACGTAATTGACGCTTAGACGGTGAAAGAGACATACCTAATCAAGCTCAAAATCATTTAGCCATTTCTCATCGTATTTTATCTCTGGTTGTTCATTTTTGTAAAGTAGTTGATTTTCAACCACTAATACATCCATCCCTGTTCGCATAAAACATTGATAAGCATCCTGAGGGGTACATACAATTGGTTCCCCTCTGACGTTAAATGAAGTGTTGACGACTAAAGGACAGCCAGTTCGTTGATGGAAAGTGCTTATTAACTGATGGAAGCGAGGATTTTTTGAATAACTGACGGTCTGAATCCTTGCCGAATAATCAACGTGGGTAACAGCAGGAATTTCTGAACGGGGAATATTTAGTTTATCTATACCAAACAAAGTTTCTTGTTCAGAAGACATTTCCTTACATAATTCTTTTTTTACTGGTGCTACGAATAACATATATGGGCTTTTTCCAGTCATCTCAAACTGATTGCTTAACTCTTCCTCTAATATTGATGGAGCAAAAGGTCTAAAACTTTCTCGATATTTAATCTTAAGGTTCATTGTACTTTGCATTGATTCGTTTCTGGGATCACCAATAATAGAACGATTACCCAGTGCCCTTGGACCAAACTCCATCGCACCATTAAACCAACCAATTACGTTGCCAGTATCCAGTAATTCAGCAATTTTAAGCATTAACTGAGAATCGTCCATAGTCAAGTAAGGGGCTTTTATCTCATCTAACCAACGACATATCTCTTGGTTTTCAAATTTTGGACCTAGGTACGTTCCCTTCATACTATCTTCTGGATGGACTGTTCTGGATTCTCCCAGGTATTGATGCCATGCTACTAAACCCGCTCCAATAGAGGAACCTGCATCTCCGGCAGCAGGTTGAATCCATATCTCTTTAAATATTCCACTCTGTAATAATTTACCATTTGCGACACAATTAAGTGCTACACCACCTGCAAGACAAAGGTTATCAGCACCTGTTTCTTCCTTTAAAGTTTTAGCAAGTTTTAATACAATTTCTTCTGTAACCAACTGAATAGATGAAGCTAAGTCCATATGAAATTGAGTCAAATTACTTTCACTTTTACGGGGAGACTGCCCAAATAACTTGTCAAATTTGCGGCTAGTCATCCGAAACCCACGATGATACTTAAAATAACTCAAATTCAGCCTGAAACTACCATCTGGTTTAATATCGACAATATTATTCTTGATAATGTCAGCGTACTTTGGTGTTCCGTAGGGAGCAAGTCCCATTAACTTATATTCACCAGAATTAACTTTGAATCCACAATAATAGGTGAAAGCTGAATAAAGCAATCCTAAAGAATGGGGAAAATTAATTTCCCAAAGAGGTTGAATTGTATTTCCATCACCCATCCAAGCTGAAGTCGTTGCCCATTCTCCAACTCCATCCATACAGAGAATAACAGATTGGGTATAAGGACTGGGATAGAATGCAGCCGCAGCATGGGAAAGATGATGTTCAGAAAATAGTAATTCAGGAATTTTATTATCCGATGCCAGGAATTCATCGTTACTCAGATTACGCAATTCTTTTTTAAGCTGGGTTTTCAGGAAAAGCTTTTCTTTAATCCAAACTTGCATGGCTGCTAAAAAGGAACGAATACCTCTTGGAGCGCAACCTAAATAAGTTTCTAAAAGTCGCTCAAAAGTTAAAAAAGGTTTTTCATAATAAATTACCAAGTCAACATCAGAGATAGTTAATCCTTGACTGTTAAGACAGTATTTTATTGCATTAACTGGAAATCTTGCATCGTGTTTTATCCTTGAAAATCGTTCTTCTTGTACAGCCGACTTTATATCTCCGTCAATCAGCAAACAAGCTGCACTGTCATGGTAGTAACAAGAAATACCTAATATAACTTTGCTTGAATTTAAGCTGCTATTCATATATTTCAAGGGAATTTAATCTTTCAGGGGGATAAGGCTAATGTAGCAATTCTAAATGTTTGATATTCTCAAGTATAAAGACACTGAGATTCTGCAGACAGAGTTATAGTTTAGGTACCACCTAACTTTACTCTAATTTGGAGACATCCTGACACTCCCTCGCTTAAAAGACGAGGAATTCTAGTATAAAACTCCCAATATTCTGGACAGGTTAATAAGATAGTCTCGCTGCCAATAGACTATGAAACTATACGGAGGAGATTGCAAGCCATGCACCGAAAACGACATACCCAGAGTTTAAGACGAAAGTGGTCTTAGAGGTTCTCAAGGGGAATAAAACGATCAACGAAATCACCAGTGAAATGGAGATTCACGCAACCCAGATTACTCAATGGAAAAAACAGACTCAGTATGGCACTCCCCAATGTCAAGACAGAAAAAGAGTGAATTTAAGAAGTAATCTCACTTAGCAGTGCATTTGTTGCTGGTGTTACATTAATTACATCACCTCCTTGTAAGGCATTTGCTGGTTGATGCTGGACATATAGCTGTAGCCACTTAGGTTAGGATGCAGCTTGTTTGAGGACGGACTCAATGGCAGCCCGCAAGCCATCGTCATGGGGTAGGGCTTTTCGAATCTGGCTTTTTAACCACCCCCAGCACTTTTCAATGCGGTTGAGGTCAGGGGAATACGGTGGGAGATACATGACTTCACAGCCTGCCGACTGAATCAATGGGTCAATGCGTCCCCCATGGTGAAAGGTGGCATTATCG
>CAIUCS010000003.1 GCA_903897715.1 uncultured Synechococcales cyanobacterium | reverse complement strand
TCGGAGAGCACCAGGCAGACGTTGGGCATCTCCGTAACCGCCACGAACAGATTGGCAAGGGCTGCGGTGGTCACCGTAGCCAGGTTGCCATTACCCACCGGCACCGCCACCGCATACTCCAGATAGGGCGGCAGCTCATCCAGAAAGATCACCAGCGGCTGTTCCCCCAGCAGTTGCTTCCATGCCTGCGGGCCTGGGGCACTGAGCAGGGGTGAAACATACCTGGCAAACTGGTCAGCCCTGCCCAGTTGTTCAGCAATGGAGCCCCAAATACCTCCGACGGCATCGGTGCTGCGACCGTTGAAGCCCACCACCTGGCAAGCACCCAGGTTTGGCGCCGGGTTACCACCATCGATGGTGGCAAACACCCGCTGACGCAGTCCTGGATCCCTGGCTAGTAGACCCAAGGCAATCATGCTGTGGGTTTTACCACCGCCCATCGCTTGGGAGAGCTGGAATACCGAAGAACCGGCACCAGACCCACTCAAATGGCGGAAGGCTCGATCCACCAAGGTAAGCATCCCTACGGTAAAGTAGTTTTCCTCAAAAAATGCCTCACCCTCAACCTCACCTTTCAGGAAGGTATCGAGACTGAGCACCGTAGCACGGCGGTCTGCCACAAAGACTGAGGGACGAGGAATACAAAATTCTTTGAGGACCATGGAATCAATTGCCAGGACAATACATTATATTCAGTATAATCAGTAAAACCCATCCTCTTGTGTGAAGTTGGACGGGTTTCCCAGGGGTGGGTTGTGCATCAAATGAAGTAGACTGGGGAAAAGAATTATAGGTCAAGAGTGTGAAATGTTTAGTGTGTAGTCGTGGGAAGGCATGAGCACGGTACACCCAGCAAAGGTACAAAAGGATACCAATGCCCAAACTGCCAAAAGACATTTGTGGAGCCCCTAGACACGATTTACTATCATCGGCACATCGATGCGGAGGAGATTCACTGGGTATTGCGCAGCCATAGGGAAGGGGTAAGTCAGGGTGGCATAGCTGGGCTGACAGGCTTGGCATACAACACCATGGTAAGCATCATCAGGGAAGCGTCCCAAAGAGGGCAAATATTGCACAATCAAGAGGTTACAGCAGTCGATACGGCAGAAGTCAGTAGTGATGAACCGAAAAAAACCTCGATCGCGCTTCACTCAAACTTGCTCCGCTTATCCATAACTGACGTTATCTTACTTTTGTAGCCCCTTACCCATTAAAACTCAATAGTTTCTGGTGCCCGGGGAAAGGGGATAACATCTCGTATGTTAGCCATACCCGTTATAAATTGGACTAACCGTTCAAACCCTAGCCCAAAGCCGGCATGGGGGACTGTTCCATAACGCCTTAAATCTAAGTACCACCAGTATTGATTCATACTTAAACCATGTTCATTGATCCGTTTTTCAAGAACCTCCAACCTTTCCTCCCGCTGTGAACCCCCAATAATTTCTCCGACTCTGGGCACTAAAACATCCATGGCACGAACTGTTTTACCATCTTCATTGAGACGCATGTAAAACGCTTTAATCTGGGTAGGATAATCAGTAACAATGGTAGGTCTTTTAAAAAGGTCTTCAGCCAAATAACGCTCATGCTCAGACTGTAGATCTAACCCCCATTCCACCGGATACTCAAATTGACGATCGGCTTTTTGAAGTAGGGCAATAGCATCAGTGTACGTCAACCTCTGAAATTCATTATTAATGATATTATCTGCCACTGCAAGAACAGAATTATCAATCCTGGCATCAAAAAATTCCATATCAGCGGAACAATTTGTTAGTACAACCTTAAAAACATACTTCAGAAACGCTTCTGCCAAATCCATATTTCCCTCTAAATCACAAAAAGCCATCTCGGGTTCAATCATCCAAAATTCTGCTAAATGGCGAGATGTATTGGAATTTTCAGCCCGAAATGTTGGACCAAAGGTATAGACATTGGTAAAAGCCATTGCTAAAATTTCAGCCTGGAGTTGTCCGCTTACGGTTAAGTAAGCAGGACGACCAAAAAAATCTTGGCTATAGTCCACCGAACCATTAGGGTTTTTAGGAATTTGCCCTAAGTTAAAATTGGTGACGGTAAACATTTCTCCTGAGCCTTCGCAGTCACTGGCTGTAATGATAGGAGTGTGAATCCAAAGAAATCCCTGCTCCTGAAAAAACTGATGCACTGCCCATGCACAGGCATTTCTAACTCGGAATACAGCTCCATAGGTATTTGTGCGGGGACGTAAATGCCCAATGGTACGCAAAAATTCAAAGGAATGACGCTTCTTTTGCAAAGGATAACTACCTGGGTCTGATTCCCCATGAATTATCAGTGATTGAGCCTTGAGTTCAATAGATTGCTCCTTTCCGGGAGATGTTGCTAAGACCCCAGATACTGTAATCGATGCCCCAGTGTGACACTTGCGGACACTATCCACCAGTTGAACTATTTCTAAATCAATGACAACCTGTAGTCCTTGCAACGATGAACCATCGCTCACTTCCAGAAATGTAAAACCTTTTAATTCCCGTTTTGTCCGAATCCATCCTTGGACGGTGACAAGTTGATCCGGTTTCCCTTGGCGCAAAAAATGAACAATACGTGGATAGGTCATAGAAAAAAAAGAAGGATAGTCGGCATGATCAAATAGTTCATAACTATTTTAACCAATGAGGGAGTTAGTTCGGGAGAATATGCCGACTTGATCCGTTCCTGCCATCACTATCTGATAAGATAAATTAAAAAGTTAACATTTTGTTATTAATTTACATGAGTTTATTAATTATTGGTGGAACTGGCACTCTAGGCAGGCAAATCGTCCGTCGGGCTCTAGATGAAGGGCACTCAGTTCGTTGTATGGTTCGCAGCCAAAAGCGTGCAGCGTTTCTAAAGGAATGGGGAGCCGAATTAGTTTGGGGTGACTTGTGTGAACCAGATAGTTTGCCACCAGTGTTGGAGGGTATCACTGCAGTTATTGATGCCGCAACTACCCGAGCCACTGACTCTTCCAACATCCAGAAGGTGGATTGGTATGGAAAAGTTAGTGTAATTCAAGCGGTAGAAGCAGCTGGGATTAAGCGTTATATTTTTTGCTCCATCCTTGATGCCCAAGACCATCGGGAAGTTCCACTAATGGAAATTAAGCATTGTACTGAACTTTTTTTGAAAGAGTCCCAGTTACAGTACACCATCTTACAGTTAAGCGGGTTTCTCCAAGGATTAATTGGGCAGTATGCCATACCAATACTAGAAAATCAGACAGTTTGGGTCACTGGTGAAGCTGCTCCAATTGCTTATATGGACACCCAAGATATTGCCAGATTTGCTGTCCGCTCCCTTTCGTTAAAGGATACTATCCATCGCTCATTTCCTGTAGTGGGTCTTCGAGCTTGGGGGGGATATGAAATTATTCGATTGTGTGAACGGCTAACGAGTAAGGAGGCTAAAGTTTCCCGGATGCCGATTGGCATATTAAGAGCGGTACGGAATTTTGCTGGCTTTTTTGCCTGGGGAGTGAACCTGTCTGACCGCCTTGCATTTACAGAGGTACTGACCAGTGGTAAGTCCTTGACTGCCGATATGTCCCAAACCTATCAGGTTTATGGTATTGAATCCGGGGAAATAACGACCCTGGAGAGTTATCTTCAAGATTATTTCAGTCGAATTATGAAGAAACTAAAGGAAATCGAGTTTCAACAAGAAAAGTTAAGGGAAAAGCAAAAAAATAAAAATAAGTCTTTTTGGTATTAGTACAGCTTAAATGATTCAAAATACAGCTTTTTATTGGCTTTATACTGTTTGAATATCGATAAAAAATCCACGATTCATCCCAAAATAGTGATCTTAGGGTTTAATACAACGGACAATCCCTTGGAAGAATCAAGGTTCTTCTCGTATTTTCCTTATATCCTCGCGGTGCCTACAGGATAGAGACTTTAGCCTGGTTTTTCCATGGGAGGAAAGAGAAATGAGGGCGGAATGACAAACCCAGGACACCTCAATTTATTGCCCTAACCCAGGGTAAAACCTTCCATCCCCTACTGGCAACCTTGCTTCAGCTTTTACAATTGCCTGGTATGTTTGGTCTATGGCATAGCCTTCCACAGAAATTGTTGTAATCCCCCATCGCACCAAGTCAGCCACTAGGTCAGGATCATTGGCTAGGGTTGAATTACAAATGGAAGAGGGAATACCTAGGTTTTTAGCAGTTTGAATAAGATGGGCTATAGCACGTTTCACCCCTAGGTGGTTTTCAGTGAATAGATGGTTCATTGAACGATGTCCCCGATCGATCCCCAACACTAATTGGGTTAAATCATTCATCCCAATGGCAACACCTTGAACACCGGCATTGACATACTCTGGTAATAGGAATAGTACTGATGGCACTTCCGCCATAATCCAACATTGGAGGTGGGTAAAGTCAATTCCTGCCTCTACAGCCAGTTGACGACAAAATTGAAATTCCTCGACTGTCCGGACAAAAGGAAGCATTAAATGCAGATTATTCACCCCTTGACGTTGAAGTTGAACCACTGCATCAAGCTCTATGTTGAATAGACGAGGATCGTGACAATAACTAAGGGTTCCCCGCATTCCTAAAATTGGGTTCACTTCCTTTTCCTGGCTCCAACGATGATCAAGGGATGGGAATTCGTGGGACCGCAGATCCAATGACCGATAAAAAACAGGTCGAGGCGCCACCATACGGGCAATCTTCTTTAAATAAGTGGTAATGTGGTGACTTAACCGTTTTTCATCCCCCATTTCAACCCAATGTAATGGATGGCGATGGCGAAAGATATCCAGCAGCATTAATTCTGAACGGATCAGTCCAATTCCATCAATGGGGAGTTGGGTTATTTGGGAAAGAGTACTGGGATGGTTCAGGTTAACCATTAATTGGGTAGAAATGACGGGTAAGGAAGAATGTTCATGGACAGGAATGGGAGTTGGGGCAAACGGATGGGAAGATGACTTCTTTACCAGAGGTTTTTTCTGATGGACACGGTGGATTATTCCCTGGGGGGCTTCTATTGTTAGCAGGTCTCCACATTGGATGAGGTGGGTGACATTGGTCACCCCCACAATTGCTGGTATATTCAATTCCCTGGCTAAAATGGCACAGTGGGAGGTCATCCCAGCCTCCTCAGTCACCATCCCTGCACATTGAGATAACCAGGGCAACCAGGAAGGAAGAATTGATCTGGCAATTAAAATGTTCCCTGGGGGCATCCGATGTAAGTGTTCTATTGTCGGACTGTGAATAACATAGGCGACGGCGGTCACTACCCCGGACGTGATTCCTGTCCCCCTAGCAAGTGGGGGCGCAGATTGAATTTTAGTAGTCTCTAATGATTGATGATGGGAAGGGGTGGCAGCAACTTCTGTGGCGGAGGATGAGGTTAATGGGTCTCTGGGTTGGGGGATGAATTGTAGTAAGTAGGGGTAGGCACTGGTAATACTAATATGGGGGGGCTGTTCTGGTTCCTTCACCTGTAGCATCCATTCTACGGTGAGTGGTACTCCCCAGTGGTGGCGCAATTGTTTGGCTAGATGAACAAAGTTTGCTAACTGAGCCCCGTTGAGAACGGGTGGGTGATTACTTGACTGGTGAAGTAATAAAGCTGGTAAACTAGGATGAAATCTTAACGGGGGATAAGGTTGGGCAGGGGGAAATAAATGCGGCTCTAGGGAAGGGTGGGGGACTGAGGCTGGGGAGCCCTCCCCATGTTGCGTTTGGTACTGTGGTTCCCTAGCGATAGGGGGTTGAGTTTGATGATGGGGTAAGTAGGCGATCGCCTGTGGATGAAAATGATGGGTTATCAAGTGACCTGACTCTAATTCCATGTGGTAGACTTCCCCCCGTTCCTCCCCTCGTTGATTGGCAAAGTTCAGTCCCCAGATGGCTTCTAGGATGAGTTCATCAGCAGTTAGGGACAGAGTGCCACTACTGAGTACCGTTGGTACTGGTTGTGCCATAACCCCAATGCTAAAGTGGTGTAATGATAAGCCATATCGTTGCCAACACAGTAGGTTTCTAGCCCGAAATGGTTCTGCCCAGCATTGTTTAAGGGCATGGGCAATTCCATCAACCTGATTTTCAGTAAACTGAAAGTCTAATGAGCGATTTAGGTGATAGTTTGCCAGTTGACTCCAATTGGCACCATTCCCTAGCAGATTACCCACTATGCTTGGGCTGAATTGGATGGGACAGGGACTCCATGGGGATAAACCCTGTTCTAGCACTTCCAGCCATTCCATGGGCAGTGGGTTGTTCAAAATACCATGTCGAATGTTTTGAGCAATTGCCTGTAATTGTTGAGCATTATCTGGATTGAGATGCAATACGGAATCAGGTAAATCTGTTAATAATGGTTCTAACCAGTCAATGCTATTTAAAAAAAGACCATACCAAGTTGGTGGAATCATCAAGGTAGGAATGATGGGATATCCTAAGCCATCCAACTCGCTAAGAAAAACCGTCCGGTCTCCCATGAATGGATAAACAGACGGCTGGATTTCAGATAACTGTTGCAATCGTTCCACTTTTCACCGCTTCCAGAGTTCTACCCCATCACGACCATCAATGGCTTGTATAGATACCCTTACCATTTCCTCTTTAGCCGTAGGCAGTTCTTTGCCAATAAAGTCAGGATGGATGGGTAACTCCCGATGACCCCGGTCAATTAGTACAGCTAATCGAATGAGTTGGGGACGACCATAGTCATTAATAGCATTGAGAGCTGCTCGTATGGTACGCCCCTTAAAGATGACATCATCAACCAGAACCACTGTTTTCCCCGATAAATTAAAAGGGATTTGGTCGCGGGAAGGGGTGCGGGTTCCAATTTGGTCAAAATCATCCCGGTAGAAGGTAATATCAATTGCTCCTACTGGGATGGTAACGTGTTCTAATAATTCCATTTGACGAGCTAATAAGCGGGCAATGGGTACCCCCCTAGTGTAAATCCCCACTAAAAGTAAATTAGACAAATCCCCCGATTTCTCTATAATTTCACAGGACATGCGATTTAGGGTGCGTCGCAATTCCTCGGAAGAGAGAATCTCGATGGTTTCTGGAGGCATGGGTTAAATGGGGCGTGGTTTATTGATTGATTGCGGGTCATTCATCCCCGTCTCGTTTACTGGTTAAGACTGTCCAGGCTGCTTTAGCAGCTTCATTTAAGCGATCGCCCAACTCATTGGTTTCTTTAATAATAGCCTGTAAGTTTTTTTCTGCTTCTTTTTGGATTAAATCTAAGGATCGTTCCAAGTGTTCCGGGTCAAAAATTTTATTATGTTCAATGGCATCCCGGGCTTGTTTTACTGCATTGAGATAGGCATCCCGAGTAAAATCACCGGCACCTTGAACTTCTGATTGGGCTCGCTTCTTAATCGCTTCAATTAATGCCTTTGTTTCCCGTTTAACTTCGTCGGTTTCGTTAGCCAATTCCTGGTCTACTAAAGAATTTGTTTGGGAACTAACAGTGATTGGAGCATCCTGAATAGGGGTTGGATCAATGGTCATGGGTTTTTCCTGAACATCATTGTTTTACCTTAACAAATCCCAGCCTAAACGGGGAATACTGTTAAAAAATTCTTCGGTCTCTCTTCCCGTTGGGAGTACAAGTTTCAATTCCAACTTTAAGTCCACGGAAATTTCCCAATTCCAAAGGTTATGACGATGGAGAGGGATGGTGGGGGTGTCGAAGGAACTGTAGAATCTCCCGGTTAACGGTTTGTGGAGCTTCCTGTTGAATCCAATGCCCACAATGGGGAATGAGGGTGAATTTCAAAGAAGCACAGGTAGATTTTTCCATCTCTTCAGTCAATTGGTGACTAAAGAATGGATCATCAGCTCCCCACAGTACTAAGGTGGGTGTACTGATTTGCCTGATTCCCTGATTGATGGCAGGTTGCCCTGGTAAAGTTGGTAAATTCAAAGAGTACCAAATATCTGTCCAGTGGCGGACTAAATTGTGGGGAGATAAAAATTCTCGGTAGTAGGATAGGGCTGCCCTTAGCACTCCACTTTTTTCTAATGCTGCTTGATAAATGGTGGCATCATCACGGGTAAAGCCTCCTTTCCGTATGGCTTGTTCTTGAAAGACATGTCGAACAAATTCTTTGAGGTTTTGTTGAATCATCCATTCGGGTAGATTGGGAATTTGGAAGGCAAACAAATACCAACTGCGACGAAGTTGATCCCTATTGCTGATTAATGTCTTAAACCATTGAATGGGGTGAGGGGCGTTTAATAGGATTAGTCGTTCTAATGCAGTGGGAAACCGACGGGCAAAATGCCATGCGATCGCCCCTCCCCAATCATGACCTATTACATGGGCACGATGATACCCGAGTCCTTGAATTAGTCCTAAAATATCAGCCGTCAGGGTATCTAAGTCATACCCATCCATTGGTTTATCTGAGTCATTGTAACCACGCAAATCAGGAGCAACAACTTTATAATATCGGGATAATGCTGGAATTTGAAATCGCCAAGAGTACCAAAACTCGGGGAATCCATGGAGCAATACCACTAATTCTCCTTCCCCTTGGGTTACACAATGGAGTCGAATCTGATTGGTGTTGATGAAACAGTGCTGCCACGCAGTCACGTCCTCTGTCATGGCTTTTCCCTAAGTACTGTATAAGAATATACTTTATCTCAATGACTTCTCCAATGGTCATCGAAATCCAAATGGTTAAGAATTGTAACTACTCAGGTTGTGGCAGGAGGATCGGCGGTTATCGGAGGATAGGGTGGGGATGGGTTCCCCATGGTCAGAAACTCAGTTGCTTTTGTCTCATGGCAACGCAAACAAGTTTGTGCTGACCTCAAGATGATTAACAGTGCCGCTACGGAATCGGAGGCAGAGTTTAACCTTGAACGCTTGAAAGGTTCGTTCAATGGTTAAATAACCCGATTGAAATAATAAGGTAATGGGATGAATCCGTTCCCCATCAAAAGATTCCAATATCTCCTCCGTAACCTCCAAATTCTCCAAATTCGGCAGAAAATAACGATTGCTTTGAAATAACTTCCCCAAAAAACTAGGACTACCCGTCTCAAACCAATAGTGACGAAATATCCTTCCTTCCTTGCTAAATTATTGTCGATTGCTGCCAAGTGTTTACTGGTTTGTTCAGAAATGGGTGCGGTTGCCCTGTAATCATACACAGTACGTTCCCTGGATTTACCCGGGATTCCGATTCAATCGTGCCGGAATGGTTAAACGGGTATACAGACTTGGTAAAGTTAAATCCATATTGATTCCAGGTCGCCCAAACCCATTGCCTCGTAAATAAACTAGTACATCTTGTTGGGATTGAGTTATATCAGTACTATTGCTAACACAGGAAAAGAAACTATTAGCTACACTTTCGCCTTGGGGAACCCGACTAAAGGGCGTTAAACATGGGGGAAGTTTGAGTGCCTCAACCGGTTGACGGGTGGGCAAGTCAATAAAATCCACTAAAACAGGGGCATTACTACTGAAATCAGAGGGCAGTCCTCCCTGAAAACCAGACACGGTTCTACTGAGATCATCAATCTTTAAACCACAAGGGTCTCCAGTTAATTGACAATTAACTCCTCCATTAGTTCCAGGACGATAGGGCCATGAGGAAAAAATCGGCTGACTATAGGATAAAACAGGATCCACAAAGCCAGGATTCCATAAGAAATTAGGTGGGTTGCCCCTTAACCTAGTGGCGCTATATTTGGACAATCGGTAGCGAACAATCCGCGATCGCCCCTTCCAAATTCGGTCATTAGGGGGATTGATCACCTGAAGATAGACGACTAAACTATAAGACCGTCGTTGGATCAGTACATTTTGACACTCCACAGGGGCTGGAATCGCCGAAGTGCAACGATTAATTGAAGATAAGTCAAGACCATCCGATTTCCAGAAGGCTAATACTGGGGTAGCCGGTTGACCGCCAAGAACAAAAAACTGAGTTGAAAATCCCTCTCTAAATGCGGGAGACGTTCTATTCCCCAACTGATTGGGAGAACCGTCATAAACAAATACTGCTTCCCGCAGGTCAGCCGTAATGTAATTTAATGCCAGTTGTAATTCCCGTTGCAACTCATTACGAGCATTTTCCTGTTGATCTATATTGAGTAATTGGTAAATAAGACTAAGCAAACCACTCATCACCACCCCGGCGATGGCCATTACAATCATTAACTCCAGTAACGTAAACCCCAGACTAGCGGGATACTGTTTCCCGGAACCTACCTTAATCATCCTAAATAATTGAAAGCAGCCCATAAATACCTGGTGATATGGGAATTTTTTACCAACTATGATGCCCCTGATACTTGACAGTGGACAAGCACTAACCCTAAACTTAAACTAAACTTAATCTAACTAATCTCTATCGACTTATTGTACTTAATTAGATTTAATTTTAGCAGGTATTGATTTGGCTATGACCATTGCGTTGCACTCTTCTATCTTCAATCATACCCAATTTTCTTCGTCCAGCAAAACCCATGTCCTTCACAAAAAAGGATGGCATGGGCTGGGGTGGCATCTGTGGTCCTATGGGGTCATTTTCGCAGTGATGGTCATTGTTTCCCTATCCCTGGTATTGCTTCATCTGGCTGAAATATGTCAATTTGTTAAACATCGTTTCCTGCACCATCTGATGAGGCTTAAAAAATAGGGATTACTTAAGTCCACCCCATCTAAACTGCGGGGTACTCCCCCTAGACCGCTCTTAGCAGTTGACGGTGGGAGTTGTCACAGAGTTACCTGTCAACAGGTTGATTCAATTTTTTAGAGATTCGGTGATCTATTTTTCTAATGTTCCAAAAAAGTATTACAAACCCCTTTACAAAAGTTAACATAGTGGGTAGTATTGAGGTGTGGTTAACCGAATGGTAGCCCAATACATTATATTTATTTTCCACTAGGACTTATAAAACCATGACAACGACATTGCAACAGCGCCAGAGCGCTAGCGCATGGGAGCAATTCTGTAGCTGGATTACCAGTAC
>CAIUCS010000002.1 GCA_903897715.1 uncultured Synechococcales cyanobacterium | reverse complement strand
TATCAATTTCATCGGGCCATGCCCGTTGTAATAACTCTAAACGACTTAAGGGATTACCAGCCGCTTGGGTTAAAACATATAACAAACTAAATTCCTGGGGAGTTAAGTCAATCTGTTCATTCTGATAAAAAACTCGTCGTTTTTCAAAACCTGGTGGTAGAAAGGTAACGATTTAAGAGGGGTATTAGGGGAAATGCCCTCAAACCGAGGCTGTGCCTAAACATAACGAAATTAAAAATCAGCTTGCTAAGAAAATATGTAGAGGTCTATCTATGCCTGATCTATTAAGATGCACTTGACATATTCACCGTGGCTTCAACCTGATGAATATGTCAATCCAATTTTTCGCCACTGAGAATAAAAATTGGATCCACTGATACAAAACTTTGATGGTAGCCCCGTTTCTCTAATCGATTAATGGCAGACTGAACTATTTCAATATTCCGAACCTGCAATTGGGAAAAACTCTCGGAGACTGCATACAGAATTTCTAAATTACTGGCAGTAGCAACTATCCGACCTTGATGTTTAAGATAAACCCATAGAGCTCCTAAAAGCTCTTTGATTGGCTTTCCCCCTTCAATACAAATACAATCAGGACGCTCTAACCGATTTTGCAAACAATCCGGAGCAATTCCATCCACAACTTCAACATTTTGCACCCCAAAGCGATGGCAATTCCGACGGATTAAATTAGCCACATCCCCATCCCGTTCCACTGCGATAATTTGGCTCCCTGGACAGAGTAACCCCACCTCTACAGGAATAGTCCCCGTCCCCGCACCAATATCCCACAGGATAGCATTGGGCTTAAGGTGTAAATGGGAAATTAACAAAAGTCTGACTTCTTTTTGACTCATGGGGATTCCTGGTAATCCTTCAAACAATTCATCTGTAATGCCGGGGGTCGCATAGGGCCAAAGTGGAAGCATTTTTTAGAACCAGTAATAGGGTAAGGTTTAGTATATCCGTTTGTCTGTTGTTAATCTGTATTCCTGACCTCAGCGATAAGCAAAAATAAGCCGATGAATAAAGGAAGAGTCCTCCCCCTGCGGCAAGTCTCCATCCCCTACACTAGATCCACTACCCATCCCCATAAAAATAAATTTTTCTAACAGAGATTGGAAATTTGTTATAGGAATGCCCCTCTTTGCCTAAAATGGGGTACTGAGGGTTTTACCCACTTTTTAAAGCACTAGGAAATCTAATATATGGCAGAGGATTTAATTAAGCCGTTTAATGGTGATCCGTTTACCGGTCATCTTTCAACCCCCATTAGTGATTCTGGATTAACACGTGCCTTTATCAGCAACCTACCCATCTATCGAGTAGGGTTATCACCACTTTTGCGGGGATTAGAGGTTGGCATGGCTCATGGCTATTTTTTAATTGGACCCTGGGCTAAACTAGGTCCCCTCCGGGATTCAGACTTTGCCTATCTGGGGGCATTAATTTCTGGAATTGCTCTAATTTTAGTTGCTACCAGTTGTCTTTCTGCCTATGGACTGGTTTCATTCCAAGGCAGTCGGGCATCTACCACTGACCCTCTTAAAACTGCCGACGGATGGAGTCAGTTTACTGGTGGTTTCTTCGTGGGTGCCATGGGCGCTGCATTTGTTGCATTCTTTTTATTAGAAAATTTCAATGTAGTCGATTCCATTTTCCGTGGTCTTTTTAATTAACCTAGCTTTTTAGGGGTTAGGTTCAATGTAAATTTTCTCGTTTTTATGGGAGTTTTTCTGATGACTGGTAGTTACGCTGCTTCATTTTTACCCTGGATTTTGATTCCTGTAACCACATGGTTGTTACCATTAATTACCATGGGGTTGCTCTTTCTCTACATTGAGCAAGATGCTTAAAACCAAGTGGGCAAGGAGTCTGGAATTCCCATCATTCAACCGTATGTCTTTTTAAATGTTTGAGGGGTTCGGGAGTCATATCTCAGTATTCTACCCTGTTCAAAATACTTGTGGAGTGGGTCTGAACCATGGGTTACCGATTTACTTTCAGTCGGTATTACTTTAACGTAAGATAAGATAATTATCTGAAGACCAACTAGCACCAGAAGGGAGGGGTTTTCTCGGTTGATGCACAAGCCCTATCAGTCAACCCCAACCCATCCTGCTGATGTATTAAAAAGTCCCACCAGGGCGGGGGTCATACCCTGATTCCGTACCTGCATTGCCCATTCCGTTTTTAATGTGATTTTAGTAGGATGTTATTATGAGTAAGCAAGCTATTTTCAGCAAAGTTCAAGAAATTGTCTCTGACCAATTAGGAGTAGAACCCCAGGAAGTAGTGCCAACAGCTAATTTTGCCAATGACCTAGGCGCAGATTCTTTGGATACGGTGGAACTGGTGATGGCACTGGAAGAGGCATTTAGTATTGAAATCCCTGATGAAGCAGCAGAGGGGATTACTACTGTGAATGACGCGGTAGACTTCATCTGCGAGAAGACTGGAGTATAAATTCACCGTCCAATGATTTATCTCTGCGTTGCAGGTTCGTTAGTAGTCCGGTTGTGAACTGAAGTATGACAAGTGATTTGGTAAGCGATACAGCAAATAAACACCTCCGTCGGGTGGTTGTAACGGGGATGGGTGCCATTACTCCAATTGGAAACACGTTACAGGAGTATTGGCAGGGCTTGGTGTCTGGGCGTAATGGTATTGGTCCGATCACCTTGTTTGATCCATCCCGTCATGATTGCCGAATTGCTGGGGAAGTCAAAAATTTTGAACCCCATGCTTATATGGATCGAAAAGAAGCGAAACGTATGGATCGGTTCGCTCAGTTTGCTGTTGCCGCTAGCAAGCAGGCGATCGCTGATGCCCAGTTTACCATTAACGACCTAAACGCAGAGCAAGTCGGGGTAGTCATTGGCACTGGGGTTGGTGGATTAAAAGTTTTAGAAGATCAACAGGAAGTTTATCTCACTAAAGGACCAGACCGATGTAGTCCGTTCATGATTCCCATGATGATTGCCAACATGGCAGCGGGTCTAACCGCTATACATTTGGGGGCAAAAGGTCCTAATTCCTGTTCAGTTACCGCCTGTGCTTCTGGGACCAATGCCATTGGTGATGCCTTTCGATTCATCCAACATGGGTATGCCCAAGCCATGATTTGTGGGGGAACTGAAGCAGCGGTCACCCCCCTAGGATTAGCAGGATTTGCTGCCGCAAAAGCATTGTGTATGAATCGGAATGACGACCCCCTCCATGCTAGTCGTCCATTTGATCGCGATCGCAGTGGTTTTGTGATGGGGGAAGGGGCTGGCATCTTACTACTGGAAGACTTGGAATATGCGGTTAGTCGAGGTGCTCGAATTTATGCAGAAGTGACTGGCTATGGAGTGAGTTGTGATGCTTACCATATCACCTCCCCTTCCCCTGACGGGGAGGGAGCATCACGGGCAATGGCTTTCGCATTAAAAGATGGTGGCTTGGTTCCCAGTGATATCCATTATATCAATGCCCATGGAACCAGTACATCCTTAAATGACGCCATGGAAACCGCCGCTATTAAGCGGGTTTTTGGTGAGTATGCTTATGGTTTAGCCATTAGCTCCACCAAATCCATGACGGGTCATCTATTGGGCGGTTCGGGGGGAATTGAAGCCGTTGCTACGGTGTTGGCTCTGGTAAATGACCATATTCCCCCAACAATAAATTGGGAAACCCCGGATCCAAACTGTGACTTAGACTACACACCCAATCAATCCCGCCCTCGGGTTATTCATGGTGCACTTTCTAATTCTTTTGGCTTTGGCGGACATAATGTAACCCTAGCATTTAAGAAATACTGATAAAAAACCCTAGCCATCCCGTTGGATCATGCGGAAACTTTACTTTTTAGTACCAGGCACATCCGGTCAGTATGCCTGTGGGGGGCTTTGGGCGGAACTGAAAACCGTAAAGCTTGCCCAACATATTTGTCCATCTATCTTGGTTACCTATCGTCAGAAGGAACGGGATACCCTATTTTTAGATGACGTATTACAGCAACTCCGGTCAAAAACGGAGGATCCTGCTTCCGTTATATTTGTTATCAGTTGGGGTTTTGATGTTCCCAAATTAGCCAAGAAGCTGAACAATTATTTGCTGATCTACCATGCCCATAGCAGTGGTTACGGCTTTCGCCTCCCTTCCCACATTCCGATTCTAACAGTGAGTCGGAATAGTTTAGGCTATTGGGGTCAGCGATGTCCCCAATCGTTATTGTATTGGTTGCCCAACCAAATCTCTGATGATTTTTACAACTATCACCAACCACGGGAGATTGATGTTCTCGTCCAAACCCGTAAATCATCATCCTATCTACTACACCACTTAATCCCCGCCCTTCAGTCCCGTTGCACCCTTAGGGTGGTCGATTCCTATGTTCCTGATTTGCCGGGATTATTTAATCAGGCGAAGGTGTATTTATATGATTCGGCTGAGTACTGGGCTATTCAGGGAGTTAGCGAAGGATTTGGGCTTCAGCCCATGGAGGCTATGGCGTGTGGTTGTCAGGTGTTTTCCAGTGTGAATGGGGGGTTGGCTGATTACTTAGACCCGGGCTTCAATAGTTATAAAATTGCTGGATACTCCTTAGCCTTTGATGTTGATCGAATCCTATGTGCCACCCTCACCAATCAATTGTCCCCCTTGCCTGATTGGTTTTTGATGGATTTCCGAACTGATAGTATTGTGCAACGGTTAAACGGTATTTTAACAGAAATAAATACTTTTTTTGATCGTCTCCAGCCGGTTCATGGAACCAATGATAGTGGTTTAACCCCAATTCCTCAATTGACTCCCATAGGGATTCATCAGTTAAGATGGCGACATCGGTGGATGAAGTTGGCTGGTCGGGTTAAGAAAAAATTGGGGTATCAACCCCCATCGGTTTAGAACGGCTTTGGGTTGAATTGCCAAAAAAGGTCGAAAGCCGTTAAATAGTTACAGTGGTGGTAAGGCTACTTTGGTATTCGGTGGTATTCGGTGGCTGCGGGCTGTCATGGCAATCATCTCACTCCCCACCTGAATGAGATATACCAATACGATGTTCTAGGGCGAACCGAACCAATTCTGCCCGATTGTTAGTATTTGTCTTTCGGAACAGGCTACTGACATATTTTTCCACTGTGCGAGAACTTAAATAAAGATGCATGCCAATCTGTCCATTGGATAACCCATTCAGTAACAGTTGAAGCACTTGCTCTTCACGGGAACTGATGTCTACTGGGGGGAAATCTGAACAATTATGCTCAGGGGGCATCCCCCCTGGAGAAGAAGAGGGGGGCATCCGCGATCGCAACAACCACTCTGATTGGATTAATAGTGACCGTTCCAATAAATTTTGTACAACTGCTCCTATCTCCTTCAATTCAAATGGCTTTGAAAGAAAAGCATCACACCCTAGTTTGTAGGCTTGTATGCGATCGTCTGTTTGATGACGTGCAGTCAAAAATATCACTGGCAACAAGCGCAATATGGGACGTTGGCGCAACCGTCTTACCAGTTCGTACCCATCCATAAGGGGCATCATTACATCAGTAATAACCAGATGGGGCTGGTATTCTTCAACCAAAGTCAACGCCATTTCACCACTAGCCGCCTTTAAGACATCATAACCCTTCAGTTGGAGATAATCGCTAATTGCTAACTGAGTTCCCGGATCATCCTCCACCACTAATATTAGTAATGCCATCGTTCCCTCTCCAAGACAAAACCAAGACCTTAGGATAGACAATAGTTCCACTACATAGATTTATCCTATCCCTCAAAGATCAATGAATGGGTTTACCAGTATTCATTGATCGAAAAAGAATCAATCATGATCCCCCCTTTGGCTCCGAATGCGATTAATTTCTTCTTGCAATGCAGCAACTTCACGGCGCAACAAATCCACATCACCATTGTCTGACTGGGAACTCGACTGAACAGGAATATCTGCCGACCCTCCATCGGTTCTTCGTAGGTAATGACCCATCTGAATTTGATGATAGTCAGAGGAGCCCGCCCATTCTTGCAAATAATGAACCCGTTCAACTGTAAAGGGATGGGTCAAGAAAATACGATTTGCCACATCATTGTAAAGTAAAAACTTATAGGCTTGGTTGATTCCCTCTTGATCTAACTCTTGGTAACGTTTTGCTTGTGCTAGAAATTCATCTAAACTCACTTCATGTCCATACCGTACACTCCCACCCGTCATTTTCATCATGGTTCGTAAAACGGGTTTAGGGTCGTCAGATAAAAGCAGAGCGGCACGATCCGCCGACAATTCAGCCTTGCGAGCCCATTCATAAAACCCAGCTAGGAGGGCAGTACTGATAAAACTAGTAAATCCCATTGTCATCGATGCTAAGCCTGACACCGCACGAATTGCCCAAATTGCCATTTGGTTTAGGGTGGTATGACCACATTTTATGTGTCCTAATTCATGGGCAAATACTACCCTTAATTCATCTTCATCCAATAAGTCCAAAAGACCTGAATTTAGGACTATAACAGGTCGCTCCTGTCCAAGGGAATTGGCATTCGCGAAGGGATCGTGGGAAATAAATAAAGAGGGTTCAGGGGAGACATCTAAATCTCGCACGCAATCACGAAAAATATGATACAAGTTAGCATATTGCCTGGAACCCACCTGAATTGCATTTCCCATCAGGTAAATGAAACGAGGACGTTCATAGACGAATTCAATAAATTTACGAGTGACAAGGTCAAAACCTGGGATGTTTCGTAAGGCTTGTTCAGCTTCCCGGTCAAGAGGATGACGAAATGAGTCGCTAGAAATTCCAGGATAGGTACCCATGGTAGAGGATTTTTGGATGAGGGTAATGGATTTACATTACTTTAACCTATCATGTTACGACACCCACCAATATGTAGATCATAGTATAATGACAGTATCACTGCGGCGTTGGTGACTGCCAACACTGTTTTATGATCTACAAATCCACTCATCAGGGTACTTAACATTATGGGCGGCAGTAAACCGAGCATGTACTCGGAAACTTAAAGCCTTTTCATTGTACCCACCTGGCTTAGCCAGGTCAAAAACTGAGGTAAAACGGCGTTGCGGTGAGTTCCCTCCACCTTCCTTCCTATTGTAAAGTTTCCAATTGGCAACCAAAAAGTATGGATCAGGATGAAATCTTGAGATTGTGCGGTGATTAATTAAGATTCCATGACTGTGAATGAATCGTTCATTATTGGTTTTGATCCCGGTCGAGATAAGTGCGGATTAGCTGTGATGGATACAAATGGGCATTTGTATTATCATCAAGTTCATATCACTTTCTCTATCATATCCGTGATTCAAGAGTTATTAGACCAATTTAAATTTACACTCATGGTAATGGGAAATCAAACCACATCCCAATATTGGCAACAACGGCTGAGGACAGAACTTTCCCAATTACCCCCAATTGTTTTAGTTGATGAGCAATTTACCACCCTGGCAGCTCGGGATCGGTACTGGCAAATGTACCCCCCTAAACACTGGGGACGACTTATACCTGCTGGGCTTCGTTTGATTCCCCGTCCCATAGATGATATTGCAGCGATTATAATAATTGAACGGTATTTGGCGGATTATCAATGAAACGAATCTAAATCATTATGCTTTGGGCTTACCCAGTGGGGAGCCCATTACGGAAGGTGAATGCTGAGCGAGTCATTACATCATTTTGGAATAAAACGTTCAGAGCCATCCAAATGTGAATTTGGAATTACGGTAGGGTTGTTGTCAGGAGGATATTAGCAATTCAGCGATCTGTACCGCATTTAATGCTGCTCCCTTGCGAATTTGATCTCCGCTTAACCATAGGTCTAAACCACAATCATGGGATAAATCTTGACGAATCCGCCCCACTAAAACCTCATCCAACCCACTCGCTTCAATGGGCATTGGGAAATAATTATTTTGCCAGTCTTCCACCAGTCTCACCCCGGGAGCCTGTTGCAAAAGCATCTTGGCTTTATCCGCACTCAATGGCTGATGGAACTCTAGGTTGAGTGCTTCCGAATGGGCTCGCAATATGGGAACCCGTACGCAAGTTGCTGTAATTCGTATCGAAGAATCACCAAAAATCTTACGAGTTTCATTGATCATTTTTAATTCTTCTTCACAGTAGCCCGTTGCGGTCATGGGTGAGTTGTGCAAAAACAAATTAAATGCTAAAGGGTATGGAAATACTTCAGGATTAGGCTGCTTTCCATCTAAAACATCACGGGATTGGGATATTACTTCTGCCATTGCCTTTGCTCCAGCGCCGCTTGCTGACTGGTAAGTAGAGGCAACAATTCGTTTAATGGGTTGCACTTGATGTAAGGGCCAAACCACCACGTTCATTAAGATGGTAGTACAGTTGGGGTTGGCTATAATTCCTTGGTGCTGATGAACTTCCTGAGGATTTACCTCTGGAATGATCAAGGGTACGTTTGGATCCATCCGGTAGGCGCTGGAGTTGTCAATGACGATGGCGCCACTGGCAACGGCACGGGGGGCTAAGGCTTTAGATGTGTTGCCACCAGCAGAGGCTAGAACCAAATCAATAGCTTGAAATGAACTAGTGTCAGTCGATTCAACCCTGAGGGTTTCACCCTTAAAAGACAAAGTGGTTCCGGCAGAGCGAGGAGAGGCTAATAATTTGAGGTCGGCTAAGGGAAAGTTGCGAGTTGCTAATAATTCAATTAATTCTTTGCCAACGGCTCCTGTTGCCCCTAAAATAGCAACTCGATAGGATCGACTCAATTTTTTATCCTCCCCGTCTAACCAAAGGACAATTGATGATGGAAATTGTCAATACTGTTTTCAATCCCCATTTTATGATACAACACCGTGATGAGCTTAATGACGAAGGATTAGGATTTACCAAGAACATGGCAATGTTCCAAATTAGGGCTAAAGGTACTCCGCCCCAAGAAATCAGGCAGTATGTACAGATCCGAAAAGTGGGTCTGGAATACTTGATTTCTACTTCTACTCTGTGGCATCAGTGACCATGGAGTTGCTCAATGGCTAGGGATAATGCCAGTGATTTGGCACTAGGAAATGGATTTCTCCCACCCCTTATTCTCCCGTTTGGAGCCAACTATCCACATCCTGAGGGGTTTGGGCTAAAGCCAGTAGGTCACCCAAATTTGTCCCTTCCAGTACTTCCTTTTGAAGTAATTTTTGTGCCATATCCTCTAATAACTGGCGATTCTGTTTTAAAATCCCCAGCGCAATTTCATGGGCACGATCCACGATTCGTTTTACCTCCTGATCGATTGCTTCCGTCAATTTAGGACTAACTGGACGGCGTGGGTTTGTCATGCCTTCCAAAAATTGCTGCTGGATTTTCTCAAATGCAATTGGACCCAAGTGGTTACTCATTCCATATAAAGTAACGCTACGTTCAGCCAAATCCGTAGCCTTCTGAATATCATCACTAGCCCCAGTAGACACTTTACCAAAGATAATTTCTTCCGCCGATCGCCCCCCCAACAAAGTGGCAATTCGTCCTCGAATTTCATCCTCTACCATGAGGAATCGGTCTTCCTCTGGCAATTGAAGGGTGTACCCCAAAGCCCCAACCCCTCTGGGTACGATGGAAATTTTTTCCACTTTCCCTGCTCCTGGCATCAGGGCAGCAATAATGGCATGTCCTACTTCGTGATAAGCGACAGTTTTCTTTTCCACTTCACTTAAAACCCTGGATTTTTTTTCTAGCCCCGCTACCACCCGTTCGATTGCTTCATTAAAATCAGCCATTGTAACTGAATTGCGATTGTTACGAGCCGCAAGCAACGCCGCTTCATTCACTAAATTAGCCAGATCCGCACCTGCGAAACCCGGGGTTCGTCCAGCTAATATAGATAGTTGGACATCTGCATCTAATTTAACCCGACTTGCATGAACCTGGAGTATGGCCTCCCTACCCAACTTGTCTGGACGGTCAACAACGACTTGACGATCGAACCGCCCCGGACGTCGTAAAGCCGGATCTAATACTTCAGGGCGATTAGTAGCCGCCAGAAGAATGACACCTGTATTGGCATCAAAGCCATCCATTTCAGTGAGGAGTTGATTTAAGGTTTGCTCTCGTTCATCATTGCCACCAATCATGCCGCCAGCATTCCGTGACTTTCCTAACGCATCTAACTCATCAATAAAAACAATACAGGGTGATTGTTGCTTCGCTTGGACGAATAAATCCCTCACCCGGGAAGCTCCCACGCCTACAAATAATTCAATGAATTCAGAACCAGAGATGCTAAAGAAAGGAACACCAGCTTCACCAGCGATCGCCTTTGCCAATAATGTCTTTCCTGTTCCTGGAGGTCCAACTAATAGAACACCTTTCGGGATTTTTGCTCCCAGGCGGGTATATTTTTCAGCATTCTTAAGAAAATCCACGATTTCTTGTAATTCAGCCTTGGCTTCATCCACACCGGCCACATCCGTAAATTTGACCCCGGTACTTCCTTCAGAATAAATGCGCGCCTTACTCTTGCCAACGGTCAGTGCAGCGGGACCACCCTGTCCACGGGATAATAACCATCCCCAAATACCAAAGAAGATTAAAGGGGGGGCAATCCAACTGAGGAGGGTGCCAATCCAAGCCGAATTGTTGGGAGGGGGTGCCGCAAATTCAACGTGGTTTTCACGCAGTATTTTAGGCAGATCCAGATCAATGGCAATGGGTGTTGTGACTAACAGGTGAGGCTTATCGCTAGGTTCTCTGGTTAACCCGTCTGACACTAATGGGTTTAATATGTACTCAATGCGGGTAGGTCCTACAATAGCTCGGGAGACTTTCCCCGCTTCAACCTGTTGAATAAAATCACTATAAGGAACTTCTGGAACCCGTGCTCCAAAACTCGGCAAAAATAAATTTAACCCCAAAAGAATGGTCAGTAGTATCAATAAGCTGCCACCAAACTGACGGATTCCAAACCGAGGGGGACGCTGGGAATTATTGGTATCAATGGGCATAATTGTTTAGGTCTCAACTTGAAGGATTAAAAAATAGGAGGAACTCAACAGAGTCTCATCGTTTTAATGCTGTGGAGTTTTTCAACGAATCAGTGATACCTTCTATTGTAAAGATTCTGATACCTATTGGTACAAGTGTTACTTTACTCTTCAACGGGCGGGATACCGTACACTGAATACAATGTTCGTCTAATCAGTTAATATGGTTTTATTGATCAAATTGATCGGGATTTCAATCGTGGTAGCAGTTTTAATTAAATATGGTGCTCCCACGTTAGATATTCCTGCTATCACTCTTAATGCCCTCATTGGGGTGATGACTCCAGCCATGGTTATGGCAGTTTTTTTACTCTGGGTTCCCCGTTCTTGAGGGTGGTTCACTAAAGATTCTCCTTCCCAGAGAAAGGAAACTACCGAGATGGGAAGGGGTTTGAGGGAACTGGCTGATTGACTGACAAAACTTCTCAGCCAAAACCCCGAAAGCCCTCACCCTAGCCCTCTCCCCATGGGAGAGGGAACCGGAGGGGTGGATCGGCTCCCCTCGCCCCCCGGGAGAGGGGTTGGGGGTGAGGGCGTACAACTTTTGTCAGTCAACTAGGGGGACTGGTCATCCCAAGATGATGAATTAATTTTTTATGGTGTAATCATGCGTATTCTAATCATCGGGGGCACCCGGTTTATTGGGGTTTATTTAACCCGAATCCTGGTTAAACAAGGGCATGACGTGGTTCTATTAAATCGGGGTAATCATGGTCTTCCAGATGGTGTGAGCCACATTAAGGGGGATCGCACTGACCCTCAACAACTGGTTGAAAAGTTAAAGGGAGAAAATTTTGATGCGGTTTTTGACAATATTGGTCGTGAATTAAAAGATACCCAACCCTTAGTGGATTTATGTAGAGGGCGGATTCAACAGTTCATCTATATGAGTTCTGCCGGGGTTTATCAATCCTCTGATCAACTGCCCTATGGTGAAGATGACCCCATTGATCCAAAAAGTCGTCACTTTGGTAAAGGAGAAACAGAGCAGTACTTGATTCGTCAGGGAATACCGTTCACCTCCATCCGCCCCACCTATATTTATGGTCCTAAAAACTATAACCCTATTGAGTCTTGGTTTTTTGATCGAATTCTTCATAACCGTCCCATACCAATCCCAGGTAACGGGGTGTATATTACCCAGTTGGGTCATGTACAAGATTTAGCCCAAGCCATGGTTCAGGTTTTAGGAAACCCCAAGGCAGTTGGACAAATTTATAATGTTTCCGGCGATCGCTATGTTACCTTTGACGGCTTAGCCAAAGCCTGTGCCATAGCTGCTGGTCAATCAGTAAATGCCGTGGAATTAGTACATTACGATACCAAAAAAATTAACTTTGGCAGTCGTAAAGGGTTTCCCTTAAGGGAGCAACATTTTTTTACATCGATTCAAAAAGCCAAGGATGAACTGAATTGGCAACCCCAATTCAACTTAATTAGTGGGTTGACGGATTCCTTTCACACTGATTATTTACCCTCTGGACGGGCTGACATGAAGCTTGATTTTTCCTTAGATGAGGAAATCCTGGCTTTGGCACCTTAAATTACTTGTAGAACAAACAACTTAAAACCACAATAAATCCATTCATACTATTTATCGTGGATGCCATTCATTTTTAAGAGCTGATGAATTTGTTGCAGTTCAGATAATATGGCTTCTAATGCTTGTTGGATAGGAGTTTGGGGTGTAGGTTGTACCTGAATAATAACGTCTTTGTTTTTTAACACATCCCTGGAAAAACGAGCCACTTCACTGGGGTGGAACAACATGGGTTCATCCTTTTGCTGTCGAAGTTCCGGATTTAGCCTGCGGGGGTCATAGGGTGGATTGAGGTCAAAGGCGTCCGTGTTGGCATAGCGATAAACCGAAGCTCGCGATCGCCCCAAAGCCTTTTGAACCATTTCCACATCCATTAATCCAACTACCATTAAATCAATCCGTTTATCCATACCAAAATTCCTAAACTACAATCAATTTCGTTCCTTAGAAGGGGAGTCGAAATAGTTAATTAATGGTGTAACAGACTGCCCCATTTTTAGCAATCATTATCGTTATTCATCCACTTCAAGCTGGTTGACTGACAAAAGTTGTACGCCCTCACCCCCAACCCCTCTCCCAGGGGCGAGGGGAGCCAATCCACCCCTCCGGTTCCCTCTCCCATGGGGAGAGGGCGAGGGTGAGGGCTTTCGGGGTTTTGGCTGAGAAGTTTTGTCAGTCAATCAGCACTTCAAGACAAATTGCATCACCCCCGGATCACTTTGTACCGCTCTTATTCAGGGAAACAACCAGGTTGTATGGATAATGAAAGTGTATGAACGGTTTTCTCCCCAACCAGGATGTTCCGATAATCCATACAAGTCAATTATGATAAATAATAGAGTTACTAAACTTACGGATTTTTACGATTATCCCAGTGATTGACGGTATATCGTCTCCATACCCTTACCTCCACTAGATTGATTGGTAAATCCCCACAAAAAGAGTAGTGAACTGTATTTATCAGGAGTTCAAACAATGAATCGAAATATCTTTATGACTTGGCAGTCTGGCGTTTCAGGCTGGAGCCGATGGTTGATTGTATTGGCTGTAATTTGTTTAATGGGCTCCGTTGGCTTACGTTGGTTAATTGACTCATTTCTAATTTTAGTGGGGTTTCTAATTGTAACTCCTGTCATTGGTTATTTTGCTCTTCGGTGGTGGGTACAGCGAAATCTGGTACAGGATGCTTGTCCTGTATGTGGATTTGGGCTAACAGGGTTTAACGGAACGGAATTGAATTGCCCCAGTTGTGGGGAACCGGTCAAGGTGGCAAATAATCAATTTATGCGGTTTACCCCTCCTGGTACGGTGGATGTGAGGGCGGTTGAAGTAGAAGTTACTGATGTTGAAATGATGGACTAAACGGTTAACCTACCCTTTTGACCAAAGGAGAGAAAATCAGATGTTCCATTTATGCTAAGAGGAACAAGCAATGTTTCTAAAATGGAGAACACTGTTTGATAAATTCATAGAAAAATTCATAATCCTCTCTTGACGCGTAATCAAGTTTAGCGTTTTACTAATAAAACTTACATTTGATTAGTGTGGATACCCTAGCTTTTGCAAAACTCTCACTATTTTGCATCCTGATGGTATTCCCATATAATCTAAATGGTAACTGTTAATCATTTTATTTGGTTGAGATCAGGTAAAGCCCATGACTTCCTATGCTGCTGCAACTGCCCGTGCTGAAATGACTGAACTCCGTCGCCTACGGGGATTATTACCTCCAGAATTGCAGAGCTGGGTGACCATTGAAGGAACTACAGGGGTAAATCCACCCCTGATTACGTGTGAAGAGATGGGAAAGGATGAGGTTGAAATTCAAATTGACTTGGTTCGCTGGGATCAGTTAGCCATTGATCAACGAAATCTCCTTTTTTGGCATGAAGTTGGACGGATTCAAAATGATACCATTCCCAAAGACGGGTGGGAAATGGCAGCACTGGCTATTGGATTGGGTGGTGCTGTGGGGGAATTGTGGGTTCAAGATGGTTTATTACTACTTTTAGCGTTGGGGTTATGTGCTTTTTCAGGGTATCGGTTATATAAAAAAAATAATTCTGATAAAAAGTTTCAGGAAATTATTGAAGCTGATGAGAAGGCGATCGCTCTGGCGACTCGTTTTGGATATACTCTACCCAATGCCTACAAAAGTTTGGGAAGTGCCTTGAAAGTGTTGATAGACCAAACTCCAAAAAAACGACAACGGTCTAAGTATGAGGATCGTCTCAATGCCCTGAAGAAGAGTGCCGCTAAGGCTAAAGCTAAAATGCAAGCTTCCTCTCCTGATGGGTTAGGGTGAATTAGAATATATCCTCCCTCGCCACTGACTTGGGGTTGTAATGGATGATAGAAAAATTCGGCAGACGGCGGCTATATCTGCTAAGGGGGATAACCAGAATAACCATTTACCATTGGCTTTGCTGAGGTCATAAGATGGACGAATAGCCCACAGCAAACTTAATCGAATCACCAAAAGGGTTAAGTTAATGGATAAATTGACCAGAATCATGGGACTGGATATCCCGTTGTGAAGGGCGATCGCCCATCCTAGTAAAACAGGAAAGGGAAATCCTTGAACCACAATTAGAAACAATAAATCTCCCCAAAGTTGACTGGGGGATGTGGCATCTTTGAGATCAAGTGACCTACCCCATTCCCGCCATGTTTCCATAATACCCTTGTACATTCTCACTTTAAGTATGGGGGCACCATCAACAAAACCCACCTTAAATCCACGGCTTGCGATCGTCCTAGCTAAGGTTACATCATCACAAAACGATTGACGGGCTTGGGTATAACCTTCTATCTCAGCAAGAACTGATTTTCGAGATAAAAAACATTGCCCATTTGCTAATAAACGTTCTGGTGGACGATGGGATCCTGATGCCCCAAACCGATAGATTAATGTGACTAACAGGGATGGTTGCAACCAAATTTCCCCTGGGTAGCAAAGAATAAATTGAGGGGATAGAGTGAGTACATCATAGTGATTTGCAGTCGCTTGGTTAAGCATGGCAGCAACCAACCCTGGAGCAGGTTCAGTATCAGCATCAATCCCTAAAATCCATTCACTGTTTGGGTCACTTTCAAGAAAACCCGTATGAAGTGCCCAAGGACGACCTACCCAGCCATTGGGCAATGAATCGTCGGTTAATAATCGAAACCGAGGATCACGGGCTTGGGATAATTTCACTAAATCGCGGGTACCATCCTGAGAACAACTGTCTACAATTAATATTTCCCTTACTTCATAACTTTGTTGACTTAATCCAGATAGGCAGGGTTGAATCCGTTCGGCTTCATTCAAGGTTGGAACCACCACACTTACGATGCCCAATTGTTCAGGAGTGGTCAATGCGGCTTGTAATGGTTTTATTCTCAAGGGTCCGTCACCTAAACGGGACAACAATAGTGCCAATGCCGGAACCTGAATTAATAGGAGTACCCATGCGACGGCATCGATTGCTGTCGAACGTAGGGTTAACGATTGCATTCCATGGGAAGATTCCATTAAAAAATGAGGAATAATAAATTGCCAAAAATCTATCACGGGTTATCCTGAATCATTTATAAAGATAAAGTCACTATTGTGTAGCCATCGACTCACCCATCGCTAGTTGCTGTGGGCTTGAACCCCACGGCAAAGTAAGTAAGGTAACCAGTAGTTCGGCTAACTTCACATCTTACAAAAACCGAGTCAATTGGATACGATACCGGTCTTTTTTGGTAATGGCAATGTCTCCAACCATCACCCGACCCTTGCCGCGAATGGAAATTAAGTCCCCACTCTTCATGACTGCACTGGGATGGGTAATTTCTTTCCAGTTTACCCGCACATCCCCAGCGTTAATCCAATCCACCATCTTACCACGGGACATTCCAAAGCCGGCAGAGGCAATGGCATCTAATCGGAGGGATGCCTCTACGGTAGTGATCTCCTTAGTCTTCGGCTCCCTAACCCGCAACTCAGATAGGGGGATAGGCTGAATTTTTACGGGTACTGACCGTACTTGTTGGAGGTGTACTTGAAGATAGTCAGCCAACTCCGGTGCGATAATTGCCTGTGCGCCCCGTTCTCCCAAAACAATAACGTCCCCCACTTTGTCCCTAACAATACCCGTTCCTAAAATTGATCCTAAAAAATCTCGGTGGGTTGCAGGGTCAAATAAGAAGTTACCGCTGATGTCAATTGCCATTAGGTTAACTTGGCTGAGGTCGAGGGGAATTTCTGGACGGGCGATGGCTATGCGCTGTCGTTCTGCCTGCCCATACCCACCCCAAGCCAACCAGTGCACATCAGTGAATCGCTGCCAAATTTGCTGTACCTCAGCCCATTCGGGCGGTGAGAGAAAATCAGTCAGTACGATGTCCCAAGTTTTAATTGCTTGTTCAGATTGATCAAATAGTCGCGCCAGAGTCTCCCGATGTTCAACCCCTTTTAGGAATTCATTTTTTCCAACCATTCAGTTTATGACTTAATTATTGATAGAGTAATGATGCAGGCTGTAGGAATATGGTAGTCCTTAATAAGTAAGGATAGGAATTGATTGGGGGTTTGGGGACAACGCCCCTACCACACCTCTTAAATCCTCACTTTTTACCACCGCGTATATTAAATCGATTGGATTGCTTCTGTGAGTGTAAATTTAACCCCAACCCATCCTGGTAAAGTGTACTTTGTCGGAGCCGGAATTGGTCAACTGGATCACCTAACTATTGCAGCCCAATCGAAGCTCCGACTGGCAGAAGTTTTAATCTACGACGCGTTGGTGAATACCCATCTATTAACCTTAGTTCCCCCCAATTGTGCTTGCCTTCCTGTTGGTAAACGAGGAGGACAACCCAGTCTTCAACAAAGGGAGATTAATGAATTAATTGTAAACCATTGCCAGATGGGTAAACGGGTGGTACGACTTAAAAGTGGGGATCCATTTATATTTGGTCGATGCTTCTCAGAAATCCAAGCTTTGATGGATGAAGGGTGTGCCTATGAAGTAGTCCCTGGTCTGTCTTCAGCCTTAGCGGCTCCATTATTGGCAGGAATCCCATTGACGGATCCCCAGTTAAGCCGTTGTTTCGGTGTGATTACTGCCCATGATTTGACGGCATTAAATTGGTCTGCCCTCTCAGGGTTAGATACCCTGGTGGTGTTGATGGGAGGACGGAATTTATCGGAATTAGTAAATCAATTACTGCATTGGGGGCGATCGCCCAAAACCCCAATTGCTATTATTCGTTGGGCAGGGCATCCTCAACAATTCACATGGACTGGCAGACTGGCAAATATCGTGGCACAGGTTGGGACTGATGCTGTTGCACCATCAGTCATTATTATTGGAGACGTTGTGGAGCTACGGGACAAAATTATGGGAACATCTGACTTTTATCACAAAAACTTATAAAGAGACCACAACCCTATGGAAAATCTTTCGCCAACCCCGCAACAGGTGACTCAAGTGGTTTTAATAATCAGGAGCATGGTGTGGACAACTTAGTAGACATTTCATAATCCTTTCATTTTTTAAGTTACCCTAGAATAAAGGATGCCAATTAGTCCCCAGCCTTACGGGAAGAACGATGATCTATCCCCATGGTATCAACATTCTAGGTGCCAGTATAATGACCGCTTTCCCTACTTTATTTTGTAGCCCACACCCCCCGTCAAATCTCTTGTCAAACCCGAACCAAGGTTCATCTGAGCGCTCTATTTATCCAATTCAAATTAACAATTTAACCGTCACCTATGGATTATATGATGCTTTGCGGGACATTAACGTAACCATACAACCCGGTCGATTGACTGGTATTACCGGTCCCAATGGAGCCGGTAAAAGCACCTTACTAAAAGCAGTATTGGGTTTAGTTCCATCCCAGAAAGGAACCATTTATTTTGGATGTCATCCCCTCATTAAGTGTCAAGAACGAGTCGCCTATGTACCCCAACGAACCCTGGTTGACTGGAGTTATCCAGCTACCGTATGGGATGTGGTCATGATGGGGCGGGTGCAAAAAACGGGTTTATTCCATCCCTTTTCAGCCCTCAGTCGGCAGGTAGGTATGGCAGCTTTAAATCGGGTAGAAATGGGAGCCTATAGAAATCGTCCCATTGGAAATCTATCTGGTGGTCAACAGCAACGGGTTTTTTTAGCACGGGCTTTAGCGCAAGAAGCTGATATATTTTGTTTAGATGAACCCATGGCGAGTATTGATCAAATGACACAATCCGTCATCTTCACTATTTTACGGGAGCTAGCCAATAGGGGAAAAATTGTGATGGTAGTCCATCATGATTTAGGGGAATCCATCCATCACTTTGATGACCTGATTCTGTTGAATCAAGTTGTGATTACTACCGGCGATCGCAGTTCCGTCTTAACCCGTGATAATGTGGCAACCGCCTATGGCTTTTCCCAACCTGCTCTCACCCACCCTGTTACTTCTTCCAGTTCTGGTGGATAATCATTATCTTTGCAGAGGCAACCACTTAGACATCTGATTCAACAAATACACCAATCCGCCGAAATTTTTCATATCGATGGCGTCGTAGTTCTTGAGGAGTGAGAGGGTCTAAATCCGATAAATTTCGTAATAATCCTTCCTTCAGAATGGTGGCCGTCTTCACTGGGTCTGCATGGGCACCCCCAACGGGTTCAGGTAGGATTTCATCTAAGATTTCTAACTTTTTCAAGTCCATCGCTGTAATCTTTAAAGCCTCTGCAGCTTGAGATGCCTTACCAGCATCTTTCCAGAGGATTGATGCACATGCTTCAGGACTGGCAACGGTATAAACAGAATGTTCAAACATTAACAACCTATCCCCTACTCCAATCCCTAAAGCTCCACCGGAACCCCCCTCTCCAATGACTGTTGCAATAATGGGAACATCTAAACTAAACATTGCCCTCAGGTTATAGGCAATGGCTTCCCCTTGTCCAAATTTTTCAGCATCCACCCCAGCCCATGCTCCCGGGGTATCAATAAAGGTGAGAATAGGCATTCTAAATTGGTGGGCATGTTCCATCAGACGCATCGCTTTCCGGTAACCGCCAGGGGAAGCCATACCAAAATTTCGAGCCACATTATCTTTAGTATCCCGTCCCTTTTGATGCCCCAACATCACTACAGGACGACCGTTTAAGCGAGCCACACCCCCAATTAAAGCCGGATCATCAAAACCACGGCGATCGCCATGTAATTCAAGCCATTCATCACTAATCGCCTGAATATAATCCATGGTGCTGGGACGACGGGGATGGCGTGCCACTTGAATGCGTTGAGAGGGGCTAAGGCTATGGAAAATTTCCTGTCGCAGTTGAACTGCTCTGGCTTCTAGTTGATGAATTTGCTCCGATACATCAACATCATTTTCATCCGCTAATTCTTGGATCTGACTGATTCGTTCCTCTAATTCAGCCAGTGGCTTTTCAAAATCCAATAGGATAGGTTTACGATTTACAGGAGTGTTCATGGGAATTGCCTACACCAACAGTGGTCTAAATCCATGTTTAATTGAAACTTCCCCAATTTTGTCCATCTTTTCCAACGTAATTTGATTGCGCCCCCAGGAAAAGTTAGTATACCAATTTTCAAATTCCAATAACATAGACTCGGCAAAACAGGCAAATAATTGTCGGGCAGGAACATCCATATTCACAATGTTCATAATCCGCCAGTCTATATCCAAAGAATGTTCCACAATCCCTCCATTTAGGACATAAACATTGGGATGTTGAATTTGGTTTGCCAGGTTTTTAGGGTAGCCACCATCAATCAACAGGCAGGGTTGTTTTAAGATGGTGGGATCAATCTCTAACCCTTTAGGCATACTGGCGACCCAAACCACTACATCGGCAGTGGGGAGAGCCAATTCTAAATCCATGATTCTCCCTTTTCCTAAATCCTGTTGCAAAGTGGTTAATCGTTCCACATTCCGAGCCACTAACAGTAACTCCCCAACCTGTAACCGATGGGCTAACCAACGACAAACAGCACTGCCGATATCACCTGTTGCCCCACAAACCGCTACAGTCGCTTTTCTAATGTCAATGCCCAACCGTTTACTACATTCCTCCACCTGCCGACAGATAACATAGGCGGTATGGGTGTTTCCAGTGGTAAATCGATTAAATTCTAAGGTGACATTCCGAACTTGTGGGAACTGGTGTAGGTTAAAGTTTTCAAAAATAATGGACGAGAATCCGCCTAGGGCGGTGATATGGATGCCGTGCTTCTGAGCATGAGCCATGGCATTGATGACTTTACGAGTGGCAGCTTTAATTCGACGGGATGCCAACATTTCTGGTAAAAAGCATGATTCCACATACTTTCCATAGATGGTTTGCCCAGTAATACTAGTAACTTGAATATCGTCAACAATTTGAGGAGGAGCACTACACCAAAAATCTAGACCCTGATCAGCGTATTCAGGATAACCAAGTTCGTTGGCAACGGATTGGGCATGTTCCAAACTGGTCAGGTGACCGATAAGTCCAAACATCGGCAGGGAAGAATAAAAAATGATAGGAATGAACGTTTGCCAAGCTTTACGCTGACACCAACCCATAGGCTGACATCCGCATTATCTCACCCGTGGTGAAACCAATGTTGCTCAATGCTTCACCGTATTGAATCATAAAGTCTTCCACTAAGGCTTCTTTTTCCATTCCCAAAACGAGGGCATCTTTAGCAACTTGGTTCAACATCTTCCAAACTAGGGGTAGATTCTGACGGTTTGCCTGCTCTAATTCTGATTTAGACGGTTGGAAATGATCCTTCAACCACGTTTCACCATAGTTTAAGTGGGCATATTCATCCTTAACCACCCCTTCCGTAATTTTACGAGCAAACCCATCGGCAACAGGGATATATACGTTGTAAGCAGCGATGGCAAAGCATTCAATAATCAATGCTTGAATTAAAAGGCAAGTGACCACCTTCCCTTCCGTGGCAGCCCGTTGAAAGTTGGCATGGAGTTGGGAAAAAAATTGTTTGGCAAAGCCTAAGTCAGGGATCACATCAAGATTACGACCACAGGCTTCAAACCCCTTTTTATGACGACTTTCCATCTTGGACAATCGAGCCAATTCAGCCTGTGAATCGGGCAGCAACTCGGCTAATTTTACATAGTTTTCACAAGCTTCCTGCTCACCTTCGATAACAATGGCATTAATGCGACTGTAAGCATCTTTATAAATTTCGCTGTGAAAGTCATATTTTGGGATGGATTCAAGCTGCTGCATAGACTTTATTTATCTCCTTGTGGTTGACTGGCAAATGAGTCAATACTGATTACTTGATATAAAACGGAAGCTTGGATGGATGTACACTAAATATTAACATCTATTTACATTCTATTGATTTTTTTTCAAAGATAACTAAATTTCAATTACGGTTACTGTCCAAATGGGTAAACCATGGTTTCAACCCAACCAGTATGGGTGGAGCATCCCACTGTTGTCTTCCTCTCCATCCTCCCCTCCTTCCCATGAACACTGGTGGGTTCAATGCTATCCCCAGCCAAGACAAGGCAGGAGAAGGACTGCAAAACCGGAATGCACCCATTCAAATTCATGTCATCTTGGTATTTTCCATGGTTATTGTTGTGGTCTTAACCAATCTATTGTTCAGTTGGTTTTGTCTATTCATTGCTTGGAAGCTATTCAATTTATGCCACCTTTTCTCCCGATGGGCAGATATGTTTCTAGTGTATGAACGGAATACCCGACAATCCCTTCAAGGGATGCCTGGATTTATTCATGAAACGGAGAAGGGGACAAGGGCACTCAGACGGGGTTACGGTCTCATGGAACGTCGTGTTGAGAGTCAAGTGAAGTTATTAAGACGAGTTATCCAGTTATTAAGGTGGGGACAGTGGTTGTGGCAACGACGGAATAAGACCAGTCGCCCGTTGACCAAGGGACGACATGGGCTTTAGGACTACTTTTTCAGATGTTAGAGATACAATGAGTCAATCCCAATGTGGCACGTTTGCCCTTATCCCCTAACCCCTTCTCCCAAAAAGGGTAAAGGGTAACCGGATTCAAATTCCCTTTCCCAGAACGGGAGAGGGTTAGGATGAGGGCTGTAAAATTGGGATTTCAGTGTGCTGCCCCACTGTTCACAGGTATTAGGAACGATTTCTTGCAATCTTTGCAGGATCGCCTTGTCAATTATCTTTTTGCGGTACTTTGTGACAAGTACTACATGAATAGTAAGGGAGTATAGGCAGCGATACAGGGCAACCGCACACAAAACTTAATATATCAACCAGAGCCGATTTTCAGTGACTTATTGCAAAAAATCTCATTAGTTAAGGCTTATTGAGAATAAAAATCTGCTCATCTAGTGTTTTTAATGCAAGGCATTACCTATAGTGTGTTGAGAAACGTGTGCGGTTGCCCTGGGCATCCATCGCCTTTATGTTGTTCGTGAAGCTACTGGTGTGACTGCTCAGAAATCACCGTTACCACCTTTCATTACCAGTTCGCTCCCGCAAGCTGCCTCGGTGAGAT
>CAIUCS010000001.1 GCA_903897715.1 uncultured Synechococcales cyanobacterium | reverse complement strand
GCTAGAAAAATCCCATGCAAGTATCATGGGATGGGAGCAAAAACAGGAGCAGATATAACAGTGGAGGGAGATGAGGGTTACACTCGCCTTGGCGAGAACCTTCCCCCCAGTCAACAAAATGAACCATTCATCGAAGGTAAAAGTTGCTATTGGATTGAGGCAAGGGCAGGACTCAAAGATACTCAACTATTGTCAAAGCAACAGAAACACCATGGCGATGGGCAAAATGAGTCAATATATTCGATAGTTTATCCATGGAGAGAGGAGATATGTCCAACAACTGGGGCAATGGCAAGTGTGTACCTCAAATCCACCCAAGTAAGCGGTGGGGCATCACAAAGTATGGCGACATGGCTTGGAAGTGGCTATCAAAATCAAAGGCTCACAGGGAAATCGCTGTATCGAATGACTCAAACCTGAACCACTCCTGGGAACGAGGTTTAAATGAACACACGAATGGGTTATTGAGACAGTTTTTTCCAAAGCAGACAAATTTCAGAATAGTGAAGCCAGAAGCATTAGAAAAAGCCGTCATGTTAATTAACAATAGACCGAGGAAACCGCTTGACTACAAAACTCCTCTTGAAGTACTCTATGCAAGTAGATCAGACATTGTTGCACTTCAAATTTGAATTGGTGCTTAAGTATCTCATCTCTCGACTCTTTTGTCTTTTGTCTCATTTTGAGATCTTATATTTAACAACCCTTTCCAAACTTCTCTGTACCACTAAGCTCTCACGCTTTAACTCGCCAGTGCCGAATTTTTATGTACCTTAATTATATTTTTCATAAGATTAGTTCTTATTTCTATATTCTTAAAATCTTAATTCGATTTAACGATACGACAAAAAGAATTTGTCCTTGTGACGTTCTTTTATTTTGTCAAGATGTTGACCGAGGTATATCCTTAAATAAAAAAGCTTATTCACCGTTGATGGACAGTGTTCGGGACGATCTTGAACGAAGGGGATTCTCATGTTTATCCCTAACTTACCCTCCCAATCAGCTAATAGGCAAAAAAGCACATGGATCGCCCATGTCTCTAGAGCGCTTATATCTTATTGAAGTTATAAAGGATTCTTTTTCCAGAAAAGTTTATTGGCTCAGACAAAAAATTGGATGTTCAAAGGAACACAAATCAAAAGTAGTGGGTGACTTAGATATATACGTAAGAGTCTATAAAAAACTAATTGAGCAGTTTAAACCCAGACTGATTATTACTATTTGTACATCAAAGGAACTTGCCTATGCAGCTAGGATTAGCCAGGTATTTCATGTTGAATTACTTCATTCAATAGGTGATGTATGTTTACAATGGAATTGGGGAGAATTAGAAAGAAAGTATTTACCACAGGGAATACTATCACTGGATGAAGTTTCTAGTAATACATATAATAATAGCTTACAAGCTAAAGGTGTTTTTATTAAGACAATACCTCACCCCTTTATTCGTCGGTTTATTCCAAAAAATTGGAGCAAACTACCAAGAGAATGGAAGATACAAAGAAAAAACAGTTTTAAATATCAAAAAGAAATTCTTGTTACTTTATCACAATTATATAGTAGAGACTTAATTAAAGGAATCGATTATAATTCTCCTCTCTATAATTATTATATTAATTATACCGAAATACTAGAAAACGGTCTTTTTTTTGAAGAACTTACTGAAGTTATAAGACTTACAAAAACTACTATTTTTTGGCGGTTTCGCTTTCATCCAGTTCAGATGCGACAAAAAAGAAAGTATGCCCGTTTGTTTTCTTTCATAGATAGGTTTGTCCATGAGAACTTAAATTGTGAGTGGAACCAATCATCAACTTTACCATTACCCAGCGTAGCCAGTCAATGTAGCGGAAATATTATGATGTGCAGCTCCAGTTGCTATGATGTAGCCTATTTAGGGGTCAAAACTTTAGCACTTTGTCCTACGTTGCAGCCTAGTGGGATTAATGAAAACCGCTATTTAGATTTAGTTGAAAAAGGTTATGTAGTCAAACAAAAACCAACTGTAATTGATATTCTTAACTGGGTAGAAAATATTGAAAAAGTAGATCCATTAATTGATATGTTAGCCGACGATATGTTGTGGGATGAGGCTGTAGAATGGCTTTTCGACCCAAAATCTATAAGACTCTCTAACTAACCTCGCCGCGCTGAATCAGGGTGGCTACCATGGTTAAGCAGGTTGTGAGATGAGTGGGGTGAGCCCAAAGGCAGTGATTGTCCTAACCAGGTATTTAGGGCATTGTAAAGAGGTGGGAAATAGGGGTCTCGGTTTTGAGTAGTATCTAACCTTAGAACACTATGTCCCCCCTTGCCATCAAAATGGCTAAAATCACTGTAGGGAAGGTTATTCAGTCATTAGCAATCAACTTTTGTCAGTCAACCGAGAGTGAAGGTGGAATCTTCAAACAACTGAACAAAGCTCTGATAGAGCGATGCTTGAATGCACAACTTCATGCCTATCTGAACGAAGAATGCCAAGACCCAGAAAAACCTCCAAGTCGTAATAGCCTGAACGGGCATAGCAAAAAGACAATTAAAGGGGAATTGGGAGAGGTTGATAGTGCTGTCCCTCGAGATCGGTTAAGCAAGTTCGAGCCTATTCTAATCCCTAAGGGACAGACGCGATGCAACGGATTTGATGACAACATCATCTCCCTATATACCTAAGGTATATAGAAATACCTTTATGGGGTGGGGGTTTCCTCTACGCTGATTTCTAATGTTACCGAGGTAGTGGAAGAAGACCGCAAAGTAGAAGACCCAAACCTTGATCCGGTTTATCCCATCATTTACTTAGATGCCATCGTGGTCAAAGTTGGACAGGAGGGGAAAATACTTAATCAATCAATCCACCTAGCCTTAGGAGTAGTCTGGACAAAAGGAACTCTTAGGACTGTGGATCACACAAACTGAATCGTCTAAGTTCTGGCTACTCACCGAGTTACACAATCGAGGTATCAAGGAAAGTTTCATTGTCCGTGTGGATGGGCTGACTGGAATTCCAGAAGCTATTGAGACGGTATCCAAAAACTCAAGTACATATAGTGCATCGTACATCTGGTGCGTAACAGCTTCAATGATGGGTCTTACAAATACCGTAAAGCAGTTGCTGCCAACCTAAAGGAAGTGTATAGTGCGCCGACAGTAGAAGTGGCAGAACAGTCTTTACTTGACTTTGCCCAGCGTTGGGATAACCAGTATCCCACCATTAGTCAGTCTTGGTTGAATCACTGGTCAAGGATTACTCCTTTGGTTGTATTTTCTGAGACTATTTGTAAAGTAGTCTAGACCACCAATGCAATTGAATCGGTCAATAGGAGCTTAAGTAAGGTGTTCGCAATCACCGTTGCTTCCCCAGTGATGAATTGGTTATGAAGGTAATTTACCGACTATTCACAACCTATCCAAGAAATGGATAATGGCGATTTGGGATTGGAAAAGAGCCTTGAATCCATATACTATTGAGTTTGAAGGGAGGGTTCCAACCTGAATAGTTATTCTTGACACAAATTAGTTGACAGTCTAAAATAAAATATCAGATTTTAGACAAATTTCTGATTTAGAAGCATAGTTGAAAAATGCAGAAAAATCAAATGATCTAAAACTACAAGTTGATATCCAAATTGGAAATTAACTGGTTAGTTAATGGGTTGTAATTTTTTATAATGTTTGTTCTGTTTGGCGATCGCCCAAAAAGCGCTCTTCGCTATCTCCTTTTATAGAATAACCGAACCTAAGGTGCAGAGCTTTGACGGTCTACATGATCTCAGTTCGTACCACCCAGACTTATTTACAGAGGCAAGAGTCGGGTTGCTGGGTTTCTCTGTCTCAATTTTAATCAATAATCAAAAATCATTCACGGACAGTCTTCAGGTGTAGGTTAGTTGTAAATAATCACAGCTAATTGCTTCCTAATTGTTGGGTGCGCCTCATCTCATCTGTAGGTAAAAAAGTTAATTGCTTTGAAACGATACTGTCGAAATATATAGGAACAAAGTATGCTGTACCTGTCATAAATGGCACTGCTGCTCTACATATTGCTTTGTTATTGACAAGGGTTAGACAGGAAGATGAGGTATTGATTCCGACTTTATCCCTACTGGACTTAGCGAATAGTTGCAACTTACCTAGGGTAAACGATACATCGGAGTCCCTAGGAACACTTACAAGGGAGACCACACCGCTACTTTCTGGTCGCTGGGAATCATGAGCTTTAATGGTAACAAAGTAATTACCACTGGAGGAGAAGGTGCAATATTAACTAATGATGATGAATTAGCCCAACGAGCTAAACATTTGACAACTATTGTTAAATTGGCACACCGATGGGAATTTTTTTTATAATCAAGTGGTTTGGAATTATTGCTAACCTTATTTGAATACTGCTTTGGGATGTGCTCAACTCAAACAGTTACCTGATGTTTTGCGTCGAAAACTATTGCTGGCTCAGTAATATCAGGATGTATTGGGAGATATTGAGAAAATAGGTTTTGTAGAAGAGTCTGCAAATAGTCACATTAACTATTGATTGAATACTCTCCAACTAAAAGGATCCTAGTTTTGAATTGCGCGATCGCCTTTTAGCAGTTGCCTTGGCAAATTGAGATGGGTAGCTTTACCCTTGATGCCAAGTTAGAAATATTGTAATCATTTGATACTCTTGTAAGTATTGCTAAGTCTATTGGTTTAAGTGTGATTGGCTTTTCTGATGCTTTAAGAGCTTCCAAGAAAAATATCATCCTAATGTCCCCATATTAATGTCCCCATATTATTTACTTCCATAAAGACTGCTTGCTGGTATGTTGTTTCAAGCCAGCAGTTTGCGTGGTTAATCTTGATCTTGTAAAGCAATCTTCATGGGAAGCATGAACAACTGGTAATAATAAATGAGATCAAAGAGCTACAGCAAGAAATTTTGTCAGCACTGACCTTGACTTCCATAAGTAAACTTAAAGAAATGCACCTAACAAATAAAAGTTCAATTTTAATTACAGGGGGCACCGGTTCCTTTGGCAAGAAGTTTGTGGAAACAGTGCTGCAACGGTTTCCCAATATTCATCGCTTGGTAATCTATTCCCGGGATGAACTAAAGCAGTATGAGATGGCTCAGTGCTTTTCGGGACGGGATCATCCTGGTTTGCGATACTTTTTAGGGGATGTGCGCGATCGCGATCGTCTCACCCGAGCCTGTGAGGATGTGGAGATGGTGGTGCACGCCGCTGCCCTCAAGCAGGTACCGGCGGCGGAGTACAACCCCATGGAGTTTATCCACACCAATGTAATCGGATCCGAGAATATGGTGCAGGCCTGTATGGATGCGGGAGTGAAACGGGTGGTGGCTCTATCCACCGATAAGGCGGCGGCGCCCGTAAACCTCTACGGTGCCACCAAGCTGTGCTCCGATAAGCTGTTTATCGCCGCCAACAACGTCAGGGGCAATCGGGACCTGCGGTTGAGTGTGGTGCGCTACGGCAATGTGATGGGATCGCGGGGGTCGGTGATTCCCTTCTTTTTGCAGCAGCGCCACCATGGGGTATTGCCGATTACCGACCCGGAGATGACCCGGTTTAATATCACCCTCCAGCAGGGGGTGGATCTGGTGCTCTGGGTTCTAGAGCAGTCCCAAGGGGGGGAGATTTTTGTGCCCCGCCTTCCCTCCTATCGAATTACCGATGTGGCTCAGGCGATTGGTCCGGATTGTGAGCATCCGGTGGTGGGGATTCGCCCCGGGGAAAAAATCCATGAGGAGATGATCACTACTTCAGACTCCTACACCACGGTGGATTGTGGCTCCCACTACGCGATTTTGCCTGCTGGGGAGGATCTGCAGGCCTACTGCCAGACCATGGGGGGGAGGTTGGTGCCCCCCGGGTTTAACTATAACTCGGGGAAAAATGAGCAGTTCTTAACGGTGGAGCAACTGCGTCAGCTAATTCAGAACCATGTGGATCAGGGGTTTAAGGTTCCGGTAGGAGCGGCTTAATTAACTCCATTGGCTTCAGTCCCGCTCCGTTCGGGCTGAGCCTGTCGAAGCCTCTGCGAAACAGATAGCCCATAGGTTTATTGCTGTAATCGAAGTCAGAAGTTTTACTTGTAGTACATTTACCCTTCGACAAGCTTAGAGCGAACGGCGTAAGGTTTACCCTATCCCCTCCGGGGCGCTGCGGGAGCGACAAGCTCAGGGCGATCGCTATTAGTTCTCTCCTAATATGAACCCAACCCTAACCCACCCCTACATTCCCTACGGTAAGCAATCTATTACCCAGGCGGATATCGATGCGGTGGTGGCAGTGCTGCAATCGGACTGGCTCACCCAAGGCCCAGCGATTGAACGATTTGAGCAGGCGGTGGCCACCCATACCGGGGCGGTTCATGGGGTGGCGGTGAATAGTGCCACCAGTGCCCTGCACATTGCCTGTCTGTCCCTGGGGCTGGGGCCGGGGGATTGGCTGTGGACCAGCCCCAACACGTTTGTGGCCAGTGCCAATGTGGGGTTGTACTGCGGTGCCCAGGTGGATTTTGTGGATATCGACCCCCGCACCTATAACCTCAGGGTGGAGAGCCTAGCGGACAAGCTAGAGCATGCGGAGGCGGCTGGGCGGTTGCCGAAGGTGGTGGTGCCGGTGCATTTCGCCGGACAGAGTTGCGAGATGGCGGACATCCATCGTTTAAGCCAGCGCTATGGCTTTGCCATCCTAGAGGATGGCTCCCATGCGGTCGGGGCTAGTTACCAGGGGCAGTCGGTGGGGGATGGTCGTTACAGTGATCTGACGGTGTTTAGCTTCCACCCGGTGAAGATCATCACCACCGGGGAGGGGGGGCTGGTAACCACTAACCGGTCGAACCTCTACGAGAAGCTGATGCGCCTGCGCAGCCATGGCATCACCCGGGAGCCTAGATTGATGACGGAGGCGGCTCATGGTCCATGGTATTACCAGCAGTTGGAGCTAGGGTTAAACTATCGGATCACCGATATCCAGGCGGCTCTAGGGATCAGCCAGATGAGACGGTTACAGGAGTTTGTTGACCGTCGCCGGGTCTTGGCAGCCCGCTACGATGACTTGCTGGAGGGGTTGCCCCTGACCCTTCCTTGGCAGCATCCAGAAACCCAGTCGAGTTGGCATCTCTATGTAGTGCGACTGCACCTGGAAAGCCTGGATAAAAGCCATCGCCAGGTGTTTGAGTCCCTGCGGCATGCGGGGATTGGGGTGAACCTGCACTATATTCCGGTGCATACCCAGCCCTACTACCAGTCCCTGGGCTTCCAGTGGGGAGATTTTCCCCAAGCTGAGCAGTATTACCGGGAGGCGATTAGTTTGCCGCTGTACTATGGTCTGACCGAGGCGGATCAGGACAGGGTAGTCCATAGGCTGCAGGAGGTTTTGCACTGAATGGTATGACCACCGTCCCAGTTGCTGCCCCTAAAGGAGATTAGGGGAACTGTGGGGGATGTCTGCGGGAATAGCTACTCTGCTGCCAGGTTCCTCACCTGATCCATTGTCTAGGTGCTGCAGCAACTGGATGACCAAGAGATTTTGCGCAGTCAGGGGTTTCCTGGGTTCTAATTAGCCGTGGAGGTGTTATTGGTGGGGGATAGACAGTGGGTGTTAGCAGTCCAGCAGGAGAGCATTGCCTCCGAAGCCCATCAAAGATTTGTTGCCCAGTTAGGGGCTTAACTGGCAGGGTATCTACAGGTTAAAAACGTTATATGAGAGTAGCCGTCATTCCTGCACGGGGGGGCAGTAAGCGGATTCCGCGAAAGAACATTAAGCCCTTTGCCGGTAAGCCGATGATTGCCTATGCCATTGAAGCGGCTCAGGCAAGTGGTTTATTTGAACATATTTTGGTTAGCACCGACGATGGGGAGATCGCTGAGATTGCCCAGCAATGGCGGGCAGAGATACCGTTTATTCGTCCAAGCGATCTCGCAGATGATTACACTGGGACTGTACCCGTAATTGCCCATGCTATTGAAGCTCTACAGCAACAGAAATGGGAAATTGAGTATGTTTGCTGTATTTATCCTGCAGTGCCTCTCATTCAGGTGAGTGATATTCAAGATGCACTAGAGTTACTAAAGAGCAGGAATTCAGGCTATACCTTTCCAGTTGCAGAATTTCCATCAGCCGTGCAGAGGGCTTTGCGACGTTGTGGAAATGGTCGTATGCAGCCTTTCTATCCAGAGAATGAAGCTTGTAGAACACAGGATCTAGAACCGTCCTATTATGATGCAGGACAGTTCTATTGGGGTAATGTCCAAACTTGGATGACTGGCTCTGGAATCCACTCCGAAGGAACAGGCTTAGTCATTCCGAACTGGCGTGTGGTCGATGTAGATACCCAAGACGACTGGGAACGGGCGGAGTTACTTTATAAAGTATTGGTTAAAAGCTAGGGGTCAATTAATGTTCTATACTACAGAGCAAGAAAACTTTTGGGCTGGAAATTTTGGCGATGAATACATAGAACGCAATTTCTTGACAAATTGTGTGTCTAGTAATACCTATTTATTTTCTAAAATTCTTGCCCGAACGGTTCGCATCAAATCTGTCATTGAATTTGGAGCCAACATCGGTTTAAATCTGCTGGTTATGCGGAGTCTAATACCGGATATCAGACTTTCAGCAATTGAAATCAATGAGAAAGCAGTAGCTACTTTAAAAAAGATTGAGGGAATTACCATTTATCCAGAATCTATTTTGGCAAATAGCTCCCCCCCCCCCGCAGATATTGTGCTAATTAAAGGAGTGCTGATTCACATTAATCCAGATTTCTTAGGGCATGTGTACGAAAAGCTGTATAAAACAGCGCTCAAGTATATCTGCATTGTTGAATACTACAATCCTACACCCGTTGAGGTTTCCTATAGAGGATATAGCGATCGTCTATTTAAGCGGGACTTTGCGGGGGAAGTCTTAGATAAGTATACTGATCTGAATTTGGTTGACTATGGTTTTGTTTATCACCGAGATCATAACTTTCCTGCTGATGATTTAACTTGGTTCCTCTTAGAGAAGTCTGTTGCTAGTACTTAGATCTATAGGTTCTATTTTCTGTTGTATCCGCTGTGATCACTCCAGCTTCTGCTTAGCCAGTTTCATGGTCTTGTTTCAAGATTATGAGGGGATAGACAGTTGATAAGCACACATGCTTATTGCTTTGCGATATGAACATTTTATTTCGCGTTGACGCTTCCCTCCAGATGGGCACAGGCCATGTCATGCGCTGTCTCACCCTGGCTCAGGCTCTGCGCGATCGCGGTGCCCACTGTCGGTTTATCTG